>CAMLSH010000202.1 GCA_946482625.1 uncultured Opitutaceae bacterium | reverse complement strand
TCCTCTGCGGCTACCTCGACAAAACCGGCCTCAGCTACACGCGCCCCGAAGGCGCCTACTTCGTCATGCTCGACGTCTCCCCGCTCGGTTTCGCCAGCGACGTCGAGTGCGCCCACTGGATGACCAAAGACATCGGCGTCGCCCCCGTCCCCGGCTCCAGTTTCTTCCCGACTCCGGAAAACCGCTACGTCCGCCTGAACTTCGCCAAAAAACCCGCGACGCTCCACGCCGCCGGCGAAAAGCTCCTCAAGCTCCGCAAATAATCCGAGGTAGAACGCGCACTCCGAGCGCGTTGTTCGACCCCGCCCGCGATTCCCCGTCTTTCGCGATCAGCCATCGCCCAGCGCGCCGGGACGGCCCGCTCCACCTCGGAACGCAGCCCCGTCGCCGCCACGCTCATTTTTTCTCCGGCCCCCCGGCCGTCTCCACTTTCCGCTTCACATCGGCCCCGACCACCACGGCCGCCTCCCGCAGAAGAATCCGCGCAAATGCAAAGTCGAACCAGAATCCCTGCACCGGCGTGCCGCGCCCACGATCCATTCCGCTCCGGAACTTGTTCTCCAACAAACCGAGTGCGGTACCCAACTCGGCGCGTGCCACCTCCGCGTCGCCCATCTGCTTCCGCGCCATCGCAAGGATCGCGCCGGCCGCCGAGGCCCGCGCTGCATTCTGATCGGGCGAGGCCAGGCAGCGCTCGCTCCACGCCACGGCAGCGGCGTGGTTGCTTTTTCGATACTCCAGCAGCGCGAGCGCGAGCGCACGCCAAGCCGCCTGAAAAACGTCGCCCGACGCCTCGGCCTCGGCAAAAGACTGCCGCGTCGCCTCGGCCAGCGGCGCAAGCGAGCCGATTGCGCGCCCATCCGCCGGCCCAAGCAGACTGATTTTCACCACACGATCCGGGTACGGGCAGGTCACCTCGCTAAAGCGAGCGATCGCCTCGCGACGAAAGCGTTCGTAGCCGTCCCGGTCATCCAGCTCGATCAAAGCGGGCCCACAGCGCAGGCAATCCAGCGTCGTTACATCGACGCCGTCGAAGTGATCCACCCGTAGCAAAGACAGAAAACGGTCCGCCGCCTCGCGCCATCGGCTCTCGAGCGCGTGCCACTCACCGAGCGCACGCACCACCGCCGCGCCTTCCAGCGTCGGTTGCGTGAGCGAAATCCCCTTCCACAATGCGTCCGCCTCCGCGAAACGCTCCTGGCTCACCAGCAGCGCCGCCTGCGTGATTTTTTCCCGTGTCTCCGCCTCCTGACGCAGGCGCGCCTGCTGCTGCTCGGCCAGGAGAGCGCGTTTGTGCGCCTCGCGTTCCTTCAAGAAAAGCCACGTCGACGTGCTCATGCCCACCACCAGCGCGATCGTCACCGCACTGCCCGCGATGAAGACGACCCGATTTCGTCGCACGAGTTTTTGCAACCGGTACGCCCAGCTCGGGGGACACGCCGCAACCGGCTCGTTGTTCAGATGGCGATGCACGTCCATCGCGAGGCCGTTGGCCGTTTCGTAGCGGCGCACGCGGTCCTTCTCCATCGCCTTCATCGCGATCCAGTCGAGGTCGCCGCGCAGCGATGAAACCAACCGCGCTGGATCGGTCAGCCGGGCACTCGCCGCCTTAATCAATTCCGGCAACGGCAGCGCGTTGAGCCGTGCCGATGGCCGCGCCGGTTCACGTTCGCGCAGGGTCTTCCGCATCTCGTCGAGCCCGGACGCTGCCAGCTCCTTCGGATCGAACGGCGTGCGGCCGGCGAGTAGTTCGTAGAGCAATACGCCCAGGCTGTAGATGTCGCTGCGCGTATCGATATCCACGCCGCCCATCTGCGCCTGCTCAGGGCTCATGTACGCGGGCGTGCCGATGAGCTGCGCGTACGTCGTGAAAAGTTTATCGGTGAGCCGCGCCTCCGTCGCCTTCGAGATCCCGAAGTCGATCACCTTCGGCACCGCCTCGCCGTCGTGTTCCTCGACGAGCACGTTCGACGGCTTGATGTCTCCATGGATGATGCCTTTTTGATGCGCGTGCTGGATCGCGTGGCAGATCTGGATGAACAGATCCAACCGCTCCGCCACGCTCAGGCGGTTCTGGTCGCAGTAGTCGGTGATCTTCACGCCACGCACCAACTCCATCACGAAATAAGGCGGCCCGCGGTCGGTCGCACCCGCGTCGAAGACCCGCGCGATGTTCGGGTGATCCATCATCGCCAGCGCCTGCCGCTCCGCTTCGAAACGGGCGATCACGCTCTTCGTCTCCATCCCGAGCTTGATGATCTTAAGCGCCACGCTTCGCCGCACCGGCTCTTCCTGCTCGGCCAGATAAACAACCCCGCAACCGCCCTCGCCGATCTTCTGCACGAGCTTGTAGCGCCCGATCTTCGCCCCGATCGCCTCCTCGCCCGGCAGCTTTGAACGGATCAGTGCGCCGCCTTCCTCGAAAAACGGTTCCGCTTCGTCCCCCGCCGCGAGCAACCCGTCGAGCCGCGCCCGCAACTCCGGTTCATTCACGCAAGCGCGGTCGAGGAACGCTTTTCGCTCCGCCGATGTCCGACGTTCGCGCGCTGCCTCGAAGAGATCTTCCTCGCGTTGAGCGGCGGCGCTTTTCATCCGGCTTTCTCTACCCCCGCCGGTCACCGCTGCGCCCGGATCGTCTGGAACAACCACGCCTTCGCGTACGCCCAATGCCGCTCAACCGTCCGCTCCGTCACTTCAAGCGTGTCCGCGACTTGTTGATTGGTGAGCCCGCCGAAAAATTTCAACACGACCACCCGCGCCTTTTCCGGATCCTGCGCCTGCAACTGCTCTACGGCGTCGTCGATGAGCAGCAATTTATCCTCTGGCGTGGTGTCGGCGATCTCGACCTCGTCCACATCGAGCAGGCGTTGATTGCCGCCGCGCTTCAGGCGGGATTTTTTGCGCGCATTCTCAATCAAGATACGGCGCATCGCTTCGGCCGCAGCGCCGAAGAAGTGCGCGCGATTTTGCCAGCGACTTTCCCCGCCCGCAAAAATCCGCAGCCACGCCTCATGCACCAGCGCCGTCGGTTGCAAGGTCTGCCCGGCCTGCTCGTGCGCCATACGCACACCCGCGTGACGGCGGAGCTCGTTGTACACGAGCGGCAGCAACTCCTCGGACGCGCATGCCTCGCCCCGGCCGACGGCGTGAAGCATCAGGGTGATATCGGAAATGGGAGCGGGAGAGCTCAAGGGGCGGCGGGGCGGAAGAACGTGGGGTGACGGCGACGGCGCGGGAGTCTGGCCGGGGATGCGGACTCAAATCTGGCGCGAAGCCTGATGCGGGGCGGCTTTCGGTCAAGCAGTGGAACGCCTCCCAAACGCCCGCTCAACCGACCTTTCGCTTGACGCTAACGTAAACGCGACGCGCCCGCCTCACGTTTTCCTACTCCGACGCGCGCGACCGAAACTCCACGGACCGCCTTACCGGAAGGGACTCCCGCCAGAAGTCATTCGGCGAAAAAGCCGGGCGCAAAATCCGGGGCGTCCAGCGCAGCCGTTCACCGCACCTCTTTGGGCGGTCGCGAGGCCTTGCCGTAGCCGAGTGAATCGACGGCGGCCTTGGCGATTTCGCGCGTGATTTCAGGATTCATCCGCTCAAGCAGTTTGATCGCAAAAATGAATTTCCCGCTCCGCGCGAGTTCGCTCGCTGAATCTATCCCTTTCAATTTCGCGTAGTCCATGGCGGCACCCTGTGCGGGAAAATGGCGGACGTCACGGTCGAAGATTTCCGATAGGATTTTTGAACCAACCACGACCGACGCACACCAACCGGACTACCCGATAACCGCACAAACCGCCTCTGCCCGCTTGCACGTATCTTCGCTCTCAACAGCCTTTCCTCAGCCACCCTCATGAACGGATACGATACCTATGACGAAAAACAGCCCGTGACCTGGTTTCGCGGCCATCCGATCTACGCGGCTTACCTCGTCGTGATCGTGTTCGCGGCGTCGATGATCGTCACGGCGCTCCTGATGGCCGCACGTCAGGACGCCATGCTGAGCTGGCTCGACTTCACCAGTACGCGCGTCCTGAACGGCGAGGTCTGGCGCGTGTTGACCTACGGCCTGGTCAACCCTCCGAGCATCCAATTCGCGCTCGATATGCTCATGATCGTGTGGTTCGGCCGAGAAGTGGAAAAGGTGGTCGGCGGTCGCTCATTTCTCCGCTTCTTCGCGTGCATCTATCTCATCACGCCGGCGCTCTACACGCTGATCGGCCTCTGGACACCGACCCATCGCGCCGGTCAATCGGGTGCACTGGCGGTCTTCGTCGCCTTCGCGGTCTATTTTCCCAACGTCCCCGTTTTTTTCGCGCTCCTATCGAAGTGGGCCGCCGCTATTCTCGTCGCCATCTACATTCTCATGGCGCTCGCATGGCACCAATATCCCTGGCTCGCATCCATTCTCGCCACCACCGGCTTCGCCTACGCCTTCGTGCGCCATCAACAAGGTCTTCTCTCGTTGCCCTCCTTTCGCCTTCCCCGCCGGCAACCGAAATTCCGCGTCCTTACCGACGAGCCTCCACCGACGCGCAACTCTTCGGCGAAAAAAACGTCCGGCCCTTCCCGTCCCGCCGTGCGCGACACCACCGCCGCCGAGATGGACGCACTGCTCGACAAGATCGCCCGCTCCGGCATGGCCAGCCTCACGCCCGACGAGCGCGCCCGTCTCGACGCCGCCGCCAAGGCGCACACGTTGCGAAAATTCGGCCGCTAGGCCCGACCGCCTCACGCAAGTCAGCGGCAGTCGTGATCGCGGGCGTTTACGCTCCACGCCACCGCATTGCGTTTTCGGATACAAAGGGGCCTCGACCGGGCGCGTGTGCATATGAGCACCCGCATTGCCCACGAATCGCCCACCTCCCCGCTCGTTTCGTAAGCGCCTCGACGGTCTCCTCTTTCGAGAAAAGCAGTCTACAAAAAATGGCGCCGCCTGACACCGGCCGGCAGCCCCTCCTCCTTTCAGCGGCAAACACTGCGCCCCGTTAGGCAAAACCCCTAACGTTTAATCGTATGCGTCTCCGGAAGACACTCTCCGGCTCTTACGATAAAAAGGAGCATCGGAGCTTTCGGACCAAGGAAGCTCCTTCATCACCTCATCGCATAATCACTTCCTGCGGCCATCCAGTGTGCTCTCAACACACCGGGCCGGCCGGGTTGTTAACAGCACGAAACACCTTCCAGCTTCGTCGCCAGGACCTACTCATATGAATAGAACCATTATTAAAAAATACGCGGGAGCGATCCTTGGGACCCTCCTGGCTTTCGGAACCGCGGGCACCGCCAGTGCCCAGCTCATCACGATCACGGCAGGGAAATACACCATCAACGCTCAAGGCTACTCGGCGTCGGTCCTCACCACCGATCTCAACGACTCCGCACCAGGCGGATTGCCGTCCTCATCGGGCCCGGTTGAAGACACGTGGGGCATCTTCCAGATCACGAGCATCCTCGACGGCGACGTCGTCGATTATACGAGCAACAGCTCCTACGAGCTCTGGGGCATGTTCTACAACTCCGTCGATCAAAGCGCCGCGGCGTTCGGCAATCAGATCATCTTCGCCGCAGATGGGCTGAAGCTCGATATCTACCAAGTCAACGTCCTCGATACCGGCGACGCTCTCTGGCAGACGGTCTTCAATCAAGGCATCGGCGGCCGCGTCGATCTCGATTCCTACATGGGTATCACCGATGCCGGTTCGGTCGTCTTCCAGTCGTCCTTGGTGGGCACCATGGACTCGGACTTCAACACCTCGACGTTCAGCACCAACGCCGAAGGCAAGCTCGCTGTCAGCGGCGTCAACACGCTGTTCGACATCGACACCGTCGATCTAACCTTCGCCCTCGCGGGCACAACCACTCAGGTGCCCGCCGGTTGGACCGTCGAATTCGGCGGACCGATCATCGGTCTCACCACCGCGGTGCCAGAGCCCTCCACGTACGGCCTCATGGGCGCCGGAGCCCTCGCCGCACTCATCGCTCTGCGTCGTCGCTCACAGAAAAAAGCCGCGGCTTGATCGGTCAGAGGTGATTAATCGAAACGCGGAGCTTCCCGGAGTTCCGCGTTTTTTTATTTGTCAGCGAACCCGCCGGCCGCGTCCGCGCAAGCCGTGCTTGAATAACCGATACGTTCCCCTTTTCCCCGCCGCGTTGTGCACCTTGCGCTCGAAAAACTAGCCTTGGAAGCGTTCCAGCGCGCCGCGTCGCGAGTGCCAGCCTATCGTACCCTGCTCGCCGAGAGCTCCGTCGAGCCATCCTCCATCAAGACGATCCAGGATTTCGAGCAGCTGCCCACCCTCGAAAAGGCGACCACCTTCCAACGCTTCGACATAAGCCAGCTCTGTCTCGACGGACAACTCGGCCGCCTCGGCACCGTCCTGACGAGCTCCGGCCATTCCGGCCTTTTCGCCTTCGGGCTCACGGCGGCGGAAGACGTTGTCCAAGCCGCCGATTGGATCGACGAGCTACTCGACGCGTTGTTCGGCGTCCGCGCCCGCCCCACACTCCTCATCAACTGCCTACCGATGGGCGTGAAAGTGCCGACACGCCTCTGCACGCTCGCGGAAACCAGCGTCCGTCCCGATATGGCGGTCGGCTTGGTCGAGGAGTTCGCGCATCACTTTTCGCAAATCATCTTGGTCGGCGAAGCCGCCTTCATCAAAAACCTCCTCGAGCTGGGCCGGCGCGCAGGCATCGAGTGGCCGCGTCTGTCTGTACAGATCATCGTGGGCGAAGAACCGCTCGCGGAGAACGCGCGCAAGTACCTCGAAAGCATCCTCGGCATCGACAGCCGCAACGCCAACGGCGGCATCATCGTTTCCTCGATGGGCGTCGCTGAAATCGGCCTCAACCTTTTCGCCGAAGTTCCGCCCAAAGGCCCGCTCATCGCATTGCGGCGCGCCCTCCACGAAAACGCCGCGCTGCGTCATCGCCTGCTCGGCCCTGTGAACTGGGTGCCCGCGCTTTTCACCTACGATCCTCGACGCATCTACGTGGAGTTCGACGATCACGGCCGGCTCTTGATAACCACGCTCGATCCACGGTGTCGCGTGCCCCTCATTCGCTACGCCACCGGAGACCGCGGCAGCTTTTT
>CAMLSH010000201.1 GCA_946482625.1 uncultured Opitutaceae bacterium | reverse complement strand
AGGCCGGCGAGGACGGCGAGATCGACGGCGGCCTCGGTGTGGCCGGCGCGTTCGAGGACACCGCCGGGACGGGCGCTGAGGGGGAAGATGTGACCGGGCTGGACGAGGTCGTCGGCGGTGGTCGCGGGATCGGCAAGGAGTTTGACGGTGTGGGTGCGGTCGGCGGCGCTGATGCCGGTGGAGATGCCCTGTGCGGCGTCGACGGATACGGCGAACGCGGTTTTGAATGACTCGCGGTTTTTGGGCACCATTTCGCCGATGCCGAGGCGGGCGAGGTGTTCGCCGGTCATGGGGACGCAGATGAGACCGCGGGCGTGGAGGATCATCATGTTGATGGACTCCACGGTCGCCTTCTCGGCGGCGATGATGAGGTCGCCTTCGTTTTCGCGATCTTCGTCGTCGGTGACGATGACGGGGCGTCCGGCGGCGATGGCGGCAATGGCGGTTTCGATGGTGTCGAAACCGTCGGGTGCGGCGGCGGAGGCGAGTGAACGAGGCTCAGTAGTGTGCGACGGCATGGCGGGCGTGAGGCCCGCGAGCGAAGTCAGCGGCGGCAGGAAGGGCAATGGCGCAGTTTGACGGAGCGGTGGTCAGACTGCGCGGTAATAACACGCGTGAGACGGAGCTTATTTCTTGGGCGCCGTTTGCGGCGGGGCGTTTTCGAGCACTTCGGTTTCGCCGATCTTCACGTTGTAGGCATAAATGTGTTCGTTCAGGAAATCTTCGATCTGGGCGAAGGCCTCTGACCGGGCCTGAGGTAGGCGACGAACGTAATCTTGAGGCAGATCGAAGAAATGGGTGGGGACCTCCCGACGCTTGATTGCGGAATAAAGGTTACGCGCGGACAGATATGTGAAGGTGCGCGAGCCGCCGTCGGGGCCGGGGTAGCTGAGGAAGAGGATGGGTTTGGTAATTTTTTCCGGTTCGTCTTTGAGCGGAGAAGCGTTGAAGTTTTTCCGGTTACCATAAAACGCACGAGTAAGCGCAGGTGCTGCGAGGCCTTCGGTCCAGCGATTTTCGGCGAGCCAGCCAGAGAGATCGACGGTTCCATCCAGCGATATCGCGCAGCGAAAACGCTCAGGCCGCAGCTGGAGGGCACGAAGGGCGAGATAGCCACCCCGGCGTTCGCCGAAAAGGGCAACGCGTTTGGGGTTCAGCGGAAATTTTTTCGCGAGACCATCAATGACAGTGACGATGTCGTCGACCTGAATGGCCTCGAAACCGTTTGGCGAGTTAAGCACGGCCTCGCGGTGTTTGCGCCCGAAGCCCCAAGTGCCGCGGGGATTGAGCTGGACGATGGCAAAGCCCATTTCGGCGAGCGAGTGGATCTCGCTGCGGAATTCGGCCTTCGCGCGCTGCCAGGGTTCAGGGGCGCAAACGACGACGATCGGGATGGGTTGCATGCGAACCGACTTCGGAAGAGTGATGAGTCCCGTGAGTGAGGTTGTACCCGAGCCTGATAGCGCGAAGTCGACGGTGAGATGACTTAAGCTTTGTTCCAGCCAAGGTGCGCGCCTGACGAACTCGGAGAGTTTTCCTGTGGCGGGCTCGAAAATATAAAACGCTCCGGCATCGGCAGGAGCTCTGGCCAGGACGAGAAACCGTTTTGACGCTCTGTCCCATTCTTGGATTTCAACAATTCTGCCGGGCAAGGCTTTCTCAAGATTGGCCTGAAGTGTTTGCCAGTCGGGATGTATCCAGGCGGTTGTGCGCATACGGCGCTCGTAGCGGAAGCCGAGAAAGACACGGTTAAAGCGATCGAAAACGAGTGGGTTGATGCCGAACCCTTCGGGGGCGGGTTCAACGAGATCGAGCGCCGGGTTCTCTAGCGCGATGGACGTCCGTTGTCCGGTTTTGATGTCCAAACCGTAAAGACCATACGTGTCGCGGCCAGCGTTGGACGCATAGTAGAGGACGTCGGGGTTCTCGTCGAAACCGACCGGAAAACTTCTCTCACCGAAAAAATTCTCGGGGGATAGTGCGAAGGCGCCCGTTTTCTGCGCGACGACTTTATCAAGGTCGGTCCAACGGAGGAATCCGCCGCGATCGATAACGTAGCGATGCGGGAAGGGGCGAACCAACGTGTTGGGAACGGCGACGCGAGGTTTACCCTGACGGTCTGGAAATGTGATCATTTCAGCGGCGCCGACCTCAGTCGAGAGTGCCGTGAGTTTGCCGGTGGTCGTATTAAGTTCGAAGAGGTCTACGCGGTTGTTGTCGCCCGCCTGAACGATCAGGCTATCGGGTTTGGTCGGATGAAGATCAAAAACGCGCGGTGCGCGGGGTGAGTGAGTGAATGACGGGGAGTTGATTTCGTTGGGATCTTCAGGAGGGACGATGGCATCCGCAGTCGAACTGGCGGGGTCGGGAGTCGGTTCGTCGATGCGGAAGGAGGGGCGGGCTGTGCCATTCGCTTCGCGCATCTGTTTCAACGCATCGTCGGCGGAACTCCCGGTAACCAGCTGGACATCGCGGGGAGTCACCAACGAGCGGGCATCGCTGCCGTCTGCTTCGAAGGCGACAATCTCACCCGGAACGCTGACCCAGCTATCGGTGCCTCCTTGAGCGAAGATTCGGTTCGTCTCAACAACCAGTCGAGTGGGATTCACCCAACGCATCCAACGCACGGCGCCGGGCGTTTTCTCCCGAGAGTTTTGCTGCATGATGGCGGTGGCCGAATCGTCGGTAACTACAACGACTCGCGCGGTTACCACGGAGGGGGCATCCACTGCGACGACTGCTATCGAGACGACGCCATTTTCACGCACGGTGTAAGCGAGGTATTTGCCATCGGGTGACAGCGTCGCGAGATCGGTACGGAATGGACGGAAGAGTGAGGCAAAACGGCGTTTCTGGAATTCCTGACGATCCGCTACTGTTGGGGCTGTTCCGCCTTGGGCGAACGATGAAATCGCGCTGAGGAGAGCGATGGACACAAATGCACAATGGGGCGCGAAGCTTAGAGTCTTACTGAACATAGATGAATGGGGCTGGCATCCCGCCGGGAGCCCTAAGCGGAGACGTTCGGCAAGTCTGACGCTCGCGGCAATCGCAAGTTTCGGTTTTTGGAGCGGACCGTTTTATTTTTTCTCGGGGAGAGAGGCCGGATGGCGGCGCCAAAAGTTGGCGAGGAGGGAGCCGGAGATGTTCATCCAAGGGCTGAATACGGCGGCGGCGAGGCCGACGGTGGCGAGTTTGCCCATCGAGGCGGCGAGGCCGGACGCCATGCCGCCGTTTTGCAGGCCGACCTCGATCGCCACGGTGCGGCAGGAGGCTTTGTCGAGGCGGGCCAGCCAAGCGAGCGTGTAACCGAGGAGGTAGCCGAAGGTGTTGTGCAAGATGGCGACGAGGAAGAGCAGGCCGCCGACCATGAGCAGGTTGTCGCGTCCGGCGGCGGTGGTCACGGTCGTGAAATAAACGATACCGGCCATCGAGAGCAGCGGCATGCGTTTGGGAAGTGTCGGCGCGATGCGAACGAGCAAGTAATAGATGACGCCCGCGACGATGGCGGCGGCGAGGAAGCGGAGGGAGTCGAAGGTGAGTTGAAGGGGCTTGGAGAGTGCGGGATCAGCGAGCGGTGAGACGCTGGAGAAAAGGTAGACGGCGAGTGCGGCGGAGAAGGCCGCGACGATGAAGACAATGCCGCGGCGGGCGGGAGCGGCGTGGGCGAGCCAGTCGCCGAGGAGGGCGGCGCCGATGGGGACGATGACCATTTTCACGATCTCCATCATCATCTTCGTGAAATCGACGGGGACGAGTTGGCCGGCGAGGACGCTCATCCACAGCGGGGTCATGAAGGGGGCGACCAGTGTGGTAACGGCGGTGGCGGTGATCGACAGGGCGAGGTTGGCCTTGGCGATGTAGCACATGACGTTGGAGGCGAGTCCGCTGGAGCAGGCGCCGATAAGGATGACGCCGGCGGCGATTTCGTTGGGCAGCGTGAAGATCTTGGTGAGCGCAAAGCCGACGAGTGGCATGACGATGAACTGGCTGGCGACGGCGACGATGACGCCCCAGGGCATTTTCGCGATGCCGGCGAAATCGCGCAGGCTCATCTGCGTGCCCATGCCGAACATGACGAGCTGGATGACGAGCAGGACGAGCCATTTGTTGCGCAGGTCGAAGTCGCCCCAGTGGAGCAGTTGCGCGGGGTAGATCATGGCGGCGACAACGGCGGCGATGATCCAGGCGGTGTACTGGTAGGACTTGAGCGAGGGGTGCGAACCGAGGCCGAGGGCGAGGAGGATGGCGGCGGCGGCGGCGGCGGGCTGCCAGAGTGCTGGGTTACCGGATACGAGACCGATGATCAGTGTGATGAGGGCAGGGGCGACGGCGACGAGGGCGAGTTTGCGGAGGGGCATGCGTGCTAAGAAGTGTAAGATGGGTAAGAGGTGTAAGAGGAGTAAGCAGGTCGGACGCAGGCGGGGGCGAAGGCGCAGGTGGGGGCGCGGAGACGTGAGGTGGCGGAGTTTTTTAGGAGGCCGGCCGGCGGCTCTGCCGAGGAGTCATGGGGTGGCGGGCTTGGGTTGGAGGGCGCGGAGCCAGTCGCCTTTGATATCGCTGTAGGCTTCGAGGCCGCGTTGGCCACCGAGGGTGTTGGAGAGTTTGGTCTGCGCTTCTTGGGCGAGCGCAGAGAGGTGGAGGTCGCGTTTGGTGGGGGAGAGCTGGCTGTCGTCGCGGATGGTTTTGGCGCGTTGGCTGACGTCGGCTTGGACCGAGTCGATTTGGGTGGCGGTGCGGAGGGGAAGATCGAGGCGGATGAGCAAGCGGTTGATTTGCCCGGCGCCGGGTTTTGTCGCCTGCACGTAGTCGGCGTAGCGGCCGGGGCCGAGGGCGGCTTCGATCTGCGGAGCGAGCGCTTTCATCGCTTCGGTGGCTGCACGCTTCGTTTCTGCGTCGCTGTTTTCGTCGAGGTTGAGGCGCTTATCGATGTCACGCTGGAGGCGGAAAATCGCTTTGTACTCGGCTTCCGAGGGGCGGAAGACGTCCAGCTTCGAACGCAGGTTTTCAGCGGTGGGGCTGCTGCGGAGTTCGTATTGCTGGAACTGCTCAGGGGTGAGGAGGGATAGAATGTCTTTGTCCCGCTCGGCTTTGAGGAGGGCGATTCTGGAGCGTTCCTCCGGAGTAAGCTGGCGGTCGGCGCCGTTTCTCAATGTTTTCGATGCTTCGCTTATCAACTCGTTGTAGTCCTTTTGAACCTTGAGGAGCGATTGGAGGGTCTCCGCCGGAAGATCGCCGTAGCGTTGTCTCATGTAAGCGGCGGTGAACTCCTCCTCCTGAACGATGGCAGGATCGAAGAGGTATTTTGAGAGTACTTTATTTCCGGCCTCGTTGATTTCACGGATTCGGGCTTTGAGGACGGGATCGTCGGGAAAATACTGCGCCATTTTCCAGTAGGGCAGGTCGGGGATTTTTCCCTGAATGGCGGCGCGGGCGATTTCTCCGCGGGATTGGACGAGGTCGAGGATCAGCGAGCGAATGAGTCGCGGAGGGAATCCGGCGGCGCGCAGGTTTTTGACGAGGACGTCGACGTTTTCGCTGTCGAGGCGAGACCAGAGGTTTTCATCGGTTGGACCGGATGACGACGGGACGCGCGTGGAGTTGGGCGCCTCCCTAGAGGCGGCCTTATTCGCCGTTGTGTTTGAGGTGAGCGAAATGCCTGACGACCGACCGGGGCTGGTGTGTGTGGACTGTTGTGCTTGTGCCGAAAACCAGCGCTGCAAACCGATGCCGAGGAGGAGGGCGTTGAGCGCGAGAGAGGTGAGAAGAATCCAGCCGGAGGTTTTCATGACGCGTCAGGGTTTCAGCTTCGCGGAATCAGGGGCGATCTGAGCGAGCCATCGGCCGGCCTTGTACGTTTCGAGAGAAGCGGCGCGCTCACGACCGATCAGGCCGGCGGTTTTATCGAGTGCAGCCTGGCGAATTGCGGCCAGTTTTTGGTCACGGGCTTCGGTGGCGAGCGATGTATCCGCTTTAACGGCGTCAGCTTGTTGCGTGGATTCGCGCTGAATGGCGACGAGCTGGCGAGTGGTCGCAGAAGGAAGGCCTGCTTCGGTTATGAAGGCGCGAGTCTCCTGATAATTTTTATCGTTGGTGATTTGGTATTCGGCGAAACGTGCCGGGCCGAGGAGGGCGGCGATTTGGGATTCGAATTCGGGTTCGGCGGAGCGGCGACGTTCGGATTGTTCGCGGGAAAGATGGGAGACGCCGAAACGGTTATCGAAATCCTGACGCAGCCGGTAGAGCGCGAGGAATTCGTCTTTGGTCGGATCGAGAAACTGGAGCTGGTTGCGGGCGAAATGGGCGGCGGAGCTGCTGCGGCGTTTATATTGCTCAAGCTCGTCCGGGGTAAGCAGGCGGGCGATGTCGTCCTGCTTTTGTTTTTCGAGGAAGGTTAGTTTCTCGCGATCCTCCTCGAGGGTGATGCCCTGCTTGTCGTCGTCGATGCGGTTGCTGAGTTCGCGGTAGTCTTTCTCGATCGCTTCGAGAGCGCTGATTTTTTCGGGAGAGATATCGCCGTAGCGGCGTCGGTCGGGCTCGCCGAAGTCGCCGGGTTGAAATGCATCGGCGGATGGGCCGAGCAGGAGGCGCTTTTGCTCGGCGACGTGTTGTTCGATTTCGCGATGGCGTGCGTAGGCCTCGGGTGTGAGGTTCCAGCGGGAAGCGGTGTCGTTGCGCCAGTAAGGGATCTGGTTGCGGGTATTCAGTTCGCGGATTTCGCCGATGAATTTTTCGTTGAGCCGGTAGTCGAGCAGCACGCGGATGACGCGCTCGGGAAAGCCTTCGGCGCGGAGTTGGGCGACGAAGCGGGCGTCGCCTGCGTCGCTGGGGTCGCTGGCGAGGTGGTTCCAGATTTTGTCGTGTGGGATGGCGGGTAGGTTTGTGTCGCCGGCGTTTTCGACCGGGGAGTTCGCTTTGCCAGGGAGCTCTTCGGGCGTGGTGGGCAATTTCCACAGCGCGATACCCAACGCGATATTGGCGATGAGCGAGAGGATGAGCGCTGTGGTTCGATGAGACATGCCGCTAGAGTTGAGTGACGTGTGTCAGGGAGTGACGGGCTTGGGTTGGAGGGCGCGGAGCCAGTCGCCTTTGAGTTC
>CAMLSH010000200.1 GCA_946482625.1 uncultured Opitutaceae bacterium | reverse complement strand
GGCGCGAAATGCACCCCATCGTACTCCTGGCGGAAACGCCGGTGGCCGCGCTGGCGGGCGTCTCGCCTCAGTCACCACTGCCGCCACGAAAAGGCGTCGAATGTGCGCGCTTCGGCAATCGGTTGATCATCGTCAACCATCGCGCGAGCCCGGTGGATATCGGCGGGATCGCCGCTCGGCGCGCGATTGAGCAGATCCCGTCCGCTCCCGGCTGGCTGGCGGCGCATTCGGCCGTGTTGTTGGAGCTGTGAAACGGTGGCGTCCCTCTGGCGGCCCGCGCGGTAGAGGGAGCGTAACGCCGCGTTTCGGCGTAGCCGGAACTCCCGGCAAACGGGCTGGGAGTGCTATGAAAGGGTGGGGCGTGTGGGTTTGGCTGCGCAGGACCATGCGTGCTTACATTGGTAAGCAGGTCTTGTGAGCGCGCGGCCGGGTGCTACCGTGCGGCAACTTCCTTTTCCCATGGTCTTACCCCGCCCGTCCCTGCGCGACATCGCGCGCCAGTTAAACGTTTCGCACGTGACCGTCTCGATGGCGTTGCGAAATCACCCGCGTATTTCCGCTGGCCGCCGCGAAGAGATCCACGCGCTGGCCAAGAAGCTCGGCTACCGGCCCGATCCGATGTTGTCGTCGTTAATCGCATACCGGAACCGGAAGGTCGCCAAGCCGATCGCCGCGACGCTCGCGTGGGTCAACTGCTGGCCTGATCCCAAGGAGCTCCGCCGCAACCGCGAGTTCGATGCGTACTGGGAAGGGGCGAAGGAAGCCGCGGACCGTCTCGGTTACCGGGTCGAGGAGTTTGTCATCGGCGGCGCGCTCACCGGCGCCCGTCTCAACGGCATTCTCCAGGCGCGCGGCATCGCCGGTCTGCTCATCCCTCCGCATCCGCCGTCGATCGACTGGGAAAGCCTCGGCCTGACGTGGGAGGCATTTTCCACCGTGCGTTTCGGTTTTTCCGTGCGCACGTTGCGATCGCACATGATCGGAAACGATCAGATGCGCAGCTCGGAACTCGCGGTGCATCGCATGGCGGCGCTCGGGTATTCGAAAATCGGATTTGTTTCGAACCTCAGGTCGGACAACTCTACCGACGGCAATTTCCGGGTCGGTTATCAGCGCGGATTGGAAACGCTCGAACGCGGCCGGATCGAACCGCTTCTGATGCCCGAGCGGCTGGACGACTCCGCGCCGGAGATTCCGGAAAGCCTGCCGAGCTGGCTGAAGCGTTGGAAACCCGACGCGATTCTCACGACCGAATCCGGCCTGCGGACCGCGCTCGAAAATCTCGGCTACGATGTGCCCGAGCAGATCGGTCTCGCAGCCACCTGCGCCCGGGACTGCAAGCGGATCAACGCGGGCCTTGATCAAAACCCAGAGGAGATCGGGCGCGTCGCGGTGAACACGTTGATCGATCTCGTGCAGCGCGAGGAAAAAGGCAGCCCGGCGCTCTGCCGTCGCGTGCTTGTCGAAAGTCGGTGGCTGGATGATGGAAACGTTTTGCCCCCGAAAACCTCCGCCCGCTCGCGTTCCCCAGCCTCATCGATCTGAGATGGATCGGTGGAAGGTCCCGTGGATGTGTCCGGTGTGCGACACGTCCCCGGCGATCCATTACGCGCTAACAACCTGCGGTCGCCGACGGCACGCGAATCTGGTGTGTCACGTGGCCTGAGAGCGCTCCAGTGCGTCCCGAAGTTCGGCGAGGCGTACCGGTTTGCTCACATAATCGTTCATGCCGACGGCGAGGCATTTTTCGCGGTCTCCCTGCATCGCGCTGGCGGTGAGGGCGATGATGTGGACGGGCGCCTTCCACGGGCAGGCCTGACCGGAGTCGAGTTCCCGCTTGCGAATGAGTCGCGTGGCTTCGAAGCCGTCCATTTCCGGCATCTGGCAATCCATGAAAATAAGCGAGTAGGGGACGCGTTGGAGCGCCTCCAGCACTTCGATGCCGTTACCGACCGCGTCGGCGGTAAATCCGAGTTTTTTCAGCCACGCCAGGGCGACCTTCTGGTTCACGGCGTTATCCTCGGCGAGCAGGATGCGCGTGTTTTGGAGCTTCTCCTGCACGCTGGCTGAGAGCGGCGGCGTGGGAGCGGAGCCTGCTTTGGACGTCCAGAGACTGGCTGTCTCGGTCTTGCCGAGCACGGTTACCAGGCAGTCGAAAAGGCGCGATTGTTTGACCGGTTTGCTGAGCGCGGCGTCGATGCCCGCCTCCTGTATTTTTTTCTCGGCGACAGCGTAGCCTAACGGCGTCAGTGCGATCAGCCGGGTGCTTGCGATAGCCGGGTCGCCCTTTATCGCGCGGGCGAGCGTGAGGCCGTCCATTTCGGGCATTTCGACATCGAGAAGCGCGAGGTCGTAGGGATGCCCTTCCGCAGCAGCGGCGCGCAACACGCGCAACGCCTCGTGGCCGCTGGCGGCGCTGCCTTTCTGGAGTTTCCACGCGAAAATCTGGTGGCGCAGAATCTGGCGGGTGGTCGCGTTGTCGTCGACGACGAGCACGCGAAGATTGGACCAGCCGTCGCGCTCGCCTGCCACCGGAGGTTGATCGCCGGCGGGGCGTTCGAACTGGGCGGTGAACCAGAACGTCGAGCCTTTGCCGGGTTCGCTTTCCACACCGATCTGGCCGTCCATCATGATCACGAGCTGCTTGGAGATCGCCAGGCCCAGGCCGGTGCCGCCGTGGTGGCGCGAGGTCGAGCTGTCGGCCTGCTCGAAGGCTTGAAATAATTTCTGCTGCACCGCTTCGGGAATACCTGCGCCGGTGTCCTGCACCTCGAAGCGAAGGACGACGCGGTTGTCGCTCTCGGCCTGAGGTCCGACGCGAATGACGACCTCGCCGCCCTCGGTGAACTTGATCGCGTTGCCCACGAGGTTGACCAGCACCTGGCGCAGCCGGCCCGGGTCGCCACGGAGGAGGCGGGGCACGTCGGGTTGCATGGCCATGACGAGCTCGGTGCCTTTTGCCTGCGCGCGCTCGGCGAGCATATCGAGCGTGCTCTCGACGGTTTCCGTCGGATCGAAGTCGAGTGTCTCGAACGTGAGTTTGCCCGCCTCCATTTTGGAGAAATCGAGCACGTCATTGATCACCGTGAGCAACGTTTCGGCGCTGGTGCGGATGATCCCGGCGTACTCGCGTTGCACGGGCCCGAGTTCGAGATCGAGGAGCAGCCCGGTCATGCCGATGACGCCATTCATCGGAGTGCGGATTTCGTGGCTCATGTTCGCGAGAAACTCGCTTTTGGCTCTGCTCGCGACTTCCGCGGCTTCCTTCGCAACGCGGAGTTCGCGCGTGCGTTCCTCGACGAGCCGTTCGAGGTTTTCGAGCTGCGAACGCGCCTGCCGCGCGAGACTCCATTTCTCGGTCAACGACGTCGCGAGCTGGAGCGCCTCGACGTTGTCGAAGGGCTTTTTTAAAATCACGACTTTGTCGGACTGCCCGAGCTTCTCGCTCATCTGATCCCACGAGTAATCTGAATACGCGGTGCAGATGACGATCTGCATCTCGGGATCCACTTCCCAGATACGCGCGGTGGTTTCGATGCCGTCCCAGCCGGGCGGCATGCGGATGTCCATGAACGCCATCGCATAGGGTCGGCCTTCGGCCACGGCGCGCTGGACCATCTCGAAGCCGTCTTTTCCCTGGTAAGCCGAGTCGAGTTCGAAGCGCACGGCGCGGCGCGTGTCGGTCGGCTCGCCAAACAAAACTTCCTCCATCGCGCGGGCTTTGTCCGTGGCGCGTTCCTCGGCGAGGATTTTTTGAAAATCGCTGTGGATGGAACGATTGTCGTCCACGATAAGAATGCGGAGGTTTTTTGAGCTCATGAGCGGAGTTTTTTCACGGCCTCTTGCTTGGTTTCGGAGTCTGGCGAGACCGGTAGCCGGATGATGAAGACGGTGCCCTTGCCCTCCTCGGTTTCGAAGGTGAGGGAGCCGCCGTGCTGATCGGCGATGATCGCGCGGGCGATGGCCAGTCCCTGACCGGTGCCTTTGCCCACCGCCTTGGTGGTGAAGAAGGGATCGTAGATGCGGTCCCTCACTTTTTCCGGGATGCCCATGCCGGTGTCGCGCACGCGCACTTCCACCCAATCGCCGTCGCGATGCGCGCTGAGCGTGAGCGTGCCTTTGTCGCTGGAGCCTTTGCCGAGGCGGTCGGCGATGGTGTGCGTGGCGTTGACGATCAGGTTTATCAATACCTGTCCGAACTCGCCGGGCAGCACGGGCACGGCCGGTAGTGCGGGATCGAATTCTGTGATGGTATCAGCCACGTGCCACCACTCGTTGCGCGTGATCGTGAGCGCGTCTTCGACGGCCTCGCGCAGATTGATCTTCGTTTTCTGCGCCGTGCCCGGATGCGCGAAGGTGCGCATCGCTTTGACGATTTTTGCGGTGCGGGCGACTCCCATCAGCGTATCGCCGATGGCCTTGGGGACTTCGGTGGCGAGGTACTCCGGACTGGCAGCAGTGCGGGCTGCGCGTACCGAGGCGAGTAGTTCGGGAGTGATCGCGCCGGCTTCGGCCGCCGTTAGCAACTCGTCGTATCGCACGAGCAGCGCCTGCAAATCGGCAAACGCACCTTCTAGAAAATGCGCGTTGTTACCGATGAATTGAGTCGGCGTGTTGATCTCGTGCGCGATGCCCGTGGCCAGCTGGCCGATCGCTTCGAGCTTCTGCGCCTGGCGCAATTGCTGTTCGAGTTTGCGGCGTTCGGTGACATCGCGGGAGACGATCAAGACGCCTTCGATGGTTCCGCCTTCGTTGCGAAACGGTCCGCAATGCGCTTCGAGTACGAGCCAGGTGCCGTCCTGACGACGTGCCCGGAAATCGAATACTTGCTGCGCGCCGTTTTCCAGGCTGGCGCGTGTGGAGGCGGCGACCATCTCTTGGTCGTCGGGATGAACCGTTTCGAAGGCTCCGCTCTTTGCGTGCTCCGGCGGCGTGTGACCGAGAAGGCGTTCGAAGGACGGGCTTCGGTAAAGCGGTCTTCCCCTGGCGTCGATGATCTCGATGAGATCCCCGGCATTCTCCGTGATCAGCCGGTAACGTTTCTCGCTCTGGCTCAGTTCCGCGGTGCGCTGGCGCACCCGCTCCTCAAGCTGCCCGACCTGCTGATGCGTCTGTTGACGGAGCCGCCATTTCTCCGTCAGAGCGGTCGCCAGCTGCAGGACTTCGACGTTGTCGAACGGCTTTTTCAGGATCAGCAGGCGGTCCGGCCGGCCAAGTTTTTTTCTCATTTCATCCCAGGAATAATCCGAGAAGGCAGTGCAGAGGACGACTTGCACATCGGGATCCACTTCCCAGATACGCGCAGTGGTTTCGATGCCGTCCCAGCCGGGCGGCATGCGCACGTCCATGAACACCACCGCATAGGGATGGCCGGCGGCCCGCGCCCGCTGGATAAACTCGAGTCCTTCAATCCCTTGATAGGCCGAGTCGAGTTCGAACGCGTCCGCTGTGGCCCCGTTATTCGGCTCTCCGAAAAGCAGCGCTTCGGCGGCTGCGGCGTGTGCACTTTGCGGAGAGGATTCTTCCCCGAGGATCTTATGGAAATCCTCATGTATGCCGCGGTTGTCGTCCACGATCAGGATGCGGAGATTCTTCGGAATGGGCGACGTATTCATGCTCGGGATTCGTCTGACCGGTAGGGCAGTGCCAGGGTGAAGACCGCGCCGTGGCCGGGGCCGTCGCTATGAACGTCGAGCGAGCCGCCGAGTTCTTTCGCCGCGAGCGCGCCGCTGTGCAGACCGAAGCCGTGGCCGTGTTTGCGGGTGGTGAAGCCGTGGTTGAATATCCGCGTGAGATTCCCGGCGGGGATGCCGACGCCGTTGTCGATCACGGCGATTTTTACGCGGTCGTCGTCGGCGGTGATGCGAACGGTGATCAGCTTGTCGGTGCGGCCGGACTCATCGCACGCGTACTTGGCGTTCCTCACCAGGTTGATGAGGATCTGCATGACCTTGTGCTTGTCGGTCGTGATGACCGGGCGGGTCTGATAATCGCGAAACGTATCCACATCGTGCCGTGCGAGCGATCCGGCGTTCATGCGAATCGCGTCCTCGACCATGTCGGGCACCGAGATCGTTTCGATGACTCCCGAGGTCCGCGCGTACGACTGCTGCATGGCCACGATGTCTTTGATGTGCTCGACGTTTTTTCGCAGGTGATCGAGCTCACCGATCACGGTTTTCTGCTCGGCGGCGAGCATCTCCGCGAGCGTGCCGAGATAGGCGGGAACTGTCTTGCCTCGGGCGTCGTTGGTGAGGAATCCGGCGAGGTCCGCCTTGTTCTGGTCGAACAGCACGGCGAGTTTCGCGACGTTGCCTGCCTTGGTGTGGCGCATGTGATCGGCCACGAGCGTGGCGGAGACGTTTACGCTGTTGAGCACGTTGCCGACATTGTGGAGCACGCCTGTAGCCACTTCAGCCATACCTGCCTGACGCGACGTTTCCATAAGCTGCCGGTGGATGCGGTCCATCTCGAACTCGGCCTGCTTGCGCTCCGTGATGTCGCGAAACGCCCAGATTCTCCCGTAGTATTTTCCGTCTTTTCCAATCACCGGAGCGGTGTACCGGTCGAGCACGGTCCCGTCCTTGAATTCGATTTCGTCCCGGCTGCGCTCGTTCGGATGAGAGACGAGGTACTGTACCTTTTCGAGAAACAGCTGGGGATTCCTCGTGCGTTCCACGACGAACTGCAGCTGGTTTTTGTCTTCGGCCTCACCGGCGATCTCTGGCGGGATTTTCAACAGATCGATCGTTCGCTGGTTCTGGAAGACCTTCTTCCCGTTGGTATCCACCACGAGGATTCCATCGATCGATGCGTCCACTTGAGCCTCGAGTAGCGCCGTTTTCTCGCGCAGGCCTTCCTCGGCCAGTTTCCGTTCGGTATTTTCCTTTTGCAGATCCGCCGTTCGATTACGGACCTCCGTTTCGAGGAGTATCCGGTTTGCCTGGAGCGCCCGCTCTTTGCGCTCCAAAGCCCGGATACGCCAGAGATAGAGGCCTGCCAGAGCGCCCGCCGCCAGGCCGCCGCACAGCAGGTAAAACCACGTCGTCTGATGAAAACGCGGCTGTAACTCGATTTCGAGCGCGTCACCGGTGGTGTTCCAG
>CAMLSH010000199.1 GCA_946482625.1 uncultured Opitutaceae bacterium | reverse complement strand
GGGTCTTCGGCGGGATTTTTTTCCGCGAGGGTCGCGTTGATCGGGTGGGCGACGCGGTCGCGGACGAGGCTCAGGCGGTTTTCTTTCGCGTAGAGCGTGAAACCTCCTGCGGACTGGATGGCTTTCGTGACGGTGAGGTCGGGCGTCCAGATGATACGGCCGGGGCGGATGACTTCGCCGCCGACGTAAACGTAGCGCTCGGTGACCGCGACGGAGACGTCGACGGTGGTGTAGATTTTTTTCGCGATATACGTTTCGCGGATACGCTGGGAAAGCGTGGCGGTCGTCGTGCCGCTGGTGGAGACCGGACCGATGAAGGGCAGGGTGACCAAGCCTTGATCGTCGATCTGGACAGGATTGCTGCTGGGGTCGGGGACGCCTTGAAGCGTGACGACCAGACTGTCACCCGGCCGCAGGGAGGCGATGGCGGCGTTATCGGGCAGGTTGAGATTCCCGGCGTTGCTGGCGGGGGGCGTTTCGCAGGCCGTGAAAAAAACGGACACTGCGATCAGCGTATAGGCCAGCAGGGGCAGCCGGGAAGCGGTGGGCATGATGCGAGGTTCAGTGGGAGAAACCTCGGACGATGGCAACGTCAGCGTTTCTTACTCTTGGACGAGCGCTTGGGCTTCTCGTCCTCGTCGTCGTCGCTGTCTTCGTCGTCCTCTTCTTCGTCTTCGTCCTCATCATCGTCGTCATCGTCGTCGCCATCCTTGTCCTTGGCGTCGTCTTTGTCGGTGTCTTCGTCGTCCTCATCCCATTTGAGGGATTGGTCGTTCTTGAGCTTTTCTTCCTCTTCTTCGTCGAGCTCGGGGAGATCGGCGTCGTCAGCCTCGTCATCGTCGCCGGTCGATTTCTCCGCGGTCTCTTCGTCGACGTCCCAGCCGGCGGGAACGTATTCGAGGATGTCGGTGACCTCTTCAAAGGTGTGGACGGCTTTGCCCTCGATGAAATTGGTGTTCTGCTCTTCGCGAATCTCGTCTTCGACTTCGTCGACGGTGAGCTTGGACTCGAAGTTGAAGAGGTCGTTGAGCATCTTCACGCGGCAGCGGGTGAGATGATCGAGGAGGTCGGCGTAGGGCCCGTTTTCTTCATCGAGGATGTCGGCGAGGGCGAAGAGTTTGTCGTCGGATTCGACGATGGAGTCCTTCACGCGCTTGAGGCGGACGCGGCCGTCGCCGAGATCTTTCTCGATGCGGAAGGCGATGAACGCGGCGTCGAGGAGATCTTGGTCGAAACCATAATCACGGAGCGGCTCCACGAGTTCGAGCAGGTGGGCGACCTGGCGCGGATCGATGATGCTGAGGCCGTCGACGTCCCAGCGGATAGAGTCGCTGACTTCGTCGACCCACCAGTTGTGGTCTTCGCCGAGACGAACGATGCACCAATCGAGAGTAGTGGAGGATTTTGCCATGAGCTTGAAAACTTTTCGGAGCAAAAGACCCGGGCTTTAGCGGAGTCAAACAGGGAAAGTAAAATTCTTAAAACTTTCGCGACCCCACACGTTTGCCCGCGCGCCGAACCGTAAAAATCAGGCGCAGGGTGGGTGGGGTCGTTTGAATAACAAGCACAAAAACGGCGCGAAAAATCCGCGGTAAAGCGCGGGCCTGTGCGCAGGTGGGCGCTTGATTTTTGAGACGCACAAACCCAGCGTGCGGCCCAAATGAGTTTTCTCTATGAACAAGTGGCGCGCCGGATGTTGTTCGCGCTCGATTCGGAGCGGGCACATGAGCTCGGCGTCAAAGCCATGGCGACGCTTGGGAAACTCACGCCGGTGTGCCGGGTGATGGAGAAGATCAATCAGCTGCCGGCGTCCTCGAAGCCGGTGGAGGCGTTTGGCCTGAAATTCCCGAACGCGGTGGGGCTCGCCGCGGGCTTCGACAAAAACGCGGAAGCGTGGCCGGCGGCGGCGGCGATGGGATTTGGTCACGTGGAGATCGGCACGGTGACGGCGCTCGGTCAGCCGGGAAATCCGAAGCCGCGCATGTTTCGTTATCCGGCTGAGGAAGCGGTCATCAACCGGATGGGTTTTAATAATGAAGGCTGCGAAGCGGTCGCGGCGCGGCTGGCGAAACAACCGGGACCGGGAAAACGGCGGATTCCGCTCGGCGTGAATCTGGGCAAGTCGAAGGTCGCGGATCTCGATCAGGCGACGGCGGACTATCTGACGAGTTTCGAGAAGCTGGCGGATTTTGCGGATTATCTGGTGCTCAATGTGAGCAGCCCGAACACGCCGGACCTGCGTAAACTTCAGGATGAGGAGCGGCTGCGCGAGCTGCTCGGCGCGATCACGACGGCGAATCGCGAACGCGCGAGTCAGCCGGGGAAAACGCGCGTGCCGGTGCTGTTGAAAATCGCGCCGGATCTGAGTTACCGGCAGATCGATGCGGTGCTGACGGCGATCGCGGAGTTTGGTCTCGATGGCATCATCGCTACGAACACGACGCTGGCCCGGCCCGGCTTCTTTGCGTCGGTTAATGAGACGGGCGGTTTGAGCGGTGCGCCGGTGCGAACGAAGTCCACGCAGATCATCCGCTATATCGCGCTGGCGACGGGTGGGCGGCTGCCGATCATCGGCGTGGGCGGTATCACGGATGAAGTCAGCGCGGGCGAGAAGATGGATGCGGGCGCGACGCTGGTGCAGGTTTACTCGGGGATGATTTATCGCGGGCCGTTTTTTGCGCGCGATCTGGCGTACGGATTGAGCGAGCGGCAGCGGCGGTGAGTCGGGCGACGCGGTTTAGTTGAAGCGCGTTCCGCGCACGCTGAACGCTGCGGGACGGCGATGGATTTGGGTGCCGCGGACGGAGTGGAGCAACGCGCCCGGAGGTCGCGGTCCACCTCGAGCCGTCGGCGTTACTGGCAGCGTTGAGCGGTTCTCTGAAATTTTCCTGAACCTTTTCTTGCTCGAAGGCGTCACAGGAGCGCACTTACCTCTCACGAATCTATGATTTTTGCCGCTGTCGAACTCATGCGCATCTTCCAGGGCGCAGGCTATCTGGCTTACCTGCTGGCCGTCTGTTCTTTTATGGCGATCTTCATCATCTGCGAGCGCGCCGTCGCGCTCCGCAACGATGCGATCATGCCGGCCGACCTCACGGACACTGTCCTGCAGGGCAAACCCATGGCGGGCGGTCCTCACTCCGCGCTCGGGCGAATCATCCAGTTTGTCGAAAAACATCCGGGCGATGACGATGGCGCCAAAGCCTACGCGCGACTGGAAGTCATCAAGATGGAGCGTGGCGTCAGCTATCTCGACATGATCTACACGGGCGCGCCATTGATCGGCCTCATCGGCACGGTGTACGGATTGTTGCTGGCATTTAATGTGAAGGACCCGGAGACGCAGATGCCCGATCCGGCGAAGTTCACGGAGAGCGTGGGCTATGCGCTGTCGGCGACGTTGATGGGCTTGGTGGTCGCGCTCGTGGCGCTCGCGGGTAACGGCTATATCCAGCGTCGCATCGACAGTCAGGCGGCGCGGCTCGACGTCTTGCTGGAGCGCATCCTCTCCCGCTACGGCAAAACCAAAGTCAGGACCGCGGACAACGAGCAGCAGCAGCACTCATGAGCCTTCGCTCCAAACGCCGTCACCGGCCTGAGCTGCCGTTGGTGCCGCTGATCGACGTGCTCGTGATGCTCGTGTTGTTCTCGTTCGTGACGATGCGATTCACGACAACGCAGACGTTGAACATCACGCTCCCGAAAGTGGATACAGCGGGCAAAAACGAATTTCGGGGCACGGTCGTGATCGGCATCGGTCCCGACGGGACGATCACCTTTAACGAGAGAGCGGTGACACAGGAGCAACTGCCGGCCTTGTTGCTGGAGGTTAAGAAAATCGACCGCGACATCCCGGTGCTGATCCGGGCCGACGAGACGACGCCGCTCAAGACGCTGGCGTTCGTCATGGATACGTGCCGGAAGACGGGGTTGAATAAATTCAGTCTACAATCGCGCTAAAAGGCTCCTCGGAATGTGCGGCTCCCATCGGAGGGAGTCGCACGTTGTCCAAGCCGAGTGCTGGCCGTTGTGGCGAATGGCAGCGAGCGAGGTTCGCGCGAGACATTCTACAAAAACCCTCTGGTGGGTCTCGGGGGCTGAGTCTCGTATTGAGGGTTTAGCGAGGCTACAGGTTGAACCTGAATTTATGGGCGGATGATGGCGAGGATGTCGCCGGCGTTGACGGGTTTGCCTTCGGTGCAGCGGATTTCGACGACTTCGCCGGGCTCCGTGGAGAGAACGGAGATTTCCATCTTCATCGATTCGAGGATGGCGAGGGGCTGGTCGCGGGTGATTTTGTCGCCGACGGCGGCGGTGATTTTCCAGACGTTGCCGGGGACTTGGGCGGTGATGGCTTTGCAACCGGCGGGGATGGCGATGGCGTCGGTCGCGCTCGATGCGGCGGATTCGTTTTCGGCTGAGAAGTTGAGTTGGCCCGAGAGTTCCCAGCGGTGGCGTTCGGCGTCGAAGGAGGCTTGTTGTTTGGTTTTGAACGCGGTGATCGAGGTGGCGTTGTCGGTCAGGAATTTTTGGTAGTCGCGCAGGCGGAAGGTTTGTTCTTCGACGCGGAGCTTGAAGCGGCCGAGGGGGAAGTCTTCGCGGAATTTGAGAAGCTCTTTCGGGCTGCACTCGTAGAAGCGGACCTGGTCGAAGAAGCGGAGGAGCCAGGGCTTGCCGTCTTTGAAGTCGGCGGTCTGGCGCCAGCGGTTCCACATCTGGACGGTGCGGCCGATGAATTGGTAGCCGCCCGGGCCTTCCATGCCGTAAACGCACATGTAGGCGCCGCCGATGCCGACGGCGTTTTCGGGGGTCCAGGTGCGGGCGGGATTGTACTTCGTAGTGACTAAGCGGTGACGCGGATCGACAGGCGTCGCGACGGGCGCGCCGAGGTAAACATCGCCGAGGCCGAGAACGAGGTAGGAGGCGTCGAAGCAGATGCGTTTCACGTCATCGATCGAGTCGAGGCCGTTGATACGGCGGATGAACTCGATGTTGCTCGGGCACCAGGGTGCGTCCTTGCGGACGGTCTGCATGTACTTGCGGATGGCGAGGAGGGTGGACTCGTCTTCCCACGAGAGCGGGAGGTGGACGATGCGCGTGGGAACTTCCATGTCCTCAACGCCGGGGAGATGTTTCTCGGCTTCGATGAGGGTCTCCATGAGGCGCTCGATGGGGAGGACGCGGCTTTCGTAGTGGATCTGGAGCGAGCGGATGCCGGGTGTGAGATCGAGCAGGCCGGGCGTGTGATTGTCGGCGAGCCACTGCATCAGGGCGTGGACGCGGAAGCGGAGGTTGAGATCGAGGACGAGTGGGCCGTATTCGACGAGCAGGTACTTGTCGCCGGAGCGGCGGTAGGCGACGGCGGGGGTGCCGGGTTTTTCCGGGATGGAGTGAAGGACGGGGGACTCGGGCGGGAGCGCAGCGGTGAGTGAGGAGAGAGGAGCGGACGAAGATGATAAGGACGCGGAAGGCGATTTTCGCTGGGCAGCTGGGGTAGAGGGCTGAAGCGTTTCAATGGAGGCTTCTTGCGCGGCTTCGCGGATGCGGGCTTCGGCGGCGGTGATGACTTGGAAACGGACTTTGTCACCGGGCTTCAGTTGACCGATTTTCCAAAGGTCGGCGGCGATGATCGTGGCGGGACAAACGAAGCCGCCAAGACTCGGGCCGTCAGGACCGAGGATGATCGGCATGTCGCCGGTGAAATCGATAGTGCCGATCGCGTAGGCGTTGTCGTGGATGTTGGACGGATGGAGGCCTGCCTCGCCTCCGTCTTTGCGGGCCCAGCGCGGTTTGGGGCCGATGAGCCGGACGCCAGTGCGGGCGGAGTTGAAGTGGACCTCGTAGGTGGAGTTGAAGAGATCGACGATGTCTTCGCGCTGGAAAAAATCAGGCGCGCCGTGAGGGCCGTATAAGACGGAGATGTCCCATTCGCGGGTGTGCGCGGGAATTAGTTCGGCCGGAAGCGCGATGAGATCGGCTGTAGTTGAAGTGGACTCACCGAAAACGGGGCGGGTGTTGACGCGAAGTACGTCGCCCGCGCGGAGGGCGCGACCGGCGTGGCCTCCGAATTGGCCCAGGGTGAAGGTGGCTTTGCTGCCGAGGTAGTCGGGGATATCGAGACCGTGGCGGATGGACAGGTAGGCGCGCATCCCGGTCTCGGATACAGTGCCGACGCGGAGAGTCTGGCCACGGCGGACGCTGTGGGTTTTCCAGAACGCGAGCGGTTGGTCGTCGAGGGTGGCGTTGGTCGTGGCGCCGGTGAGCGCGATGACGGCGTCGGTGTTGAAAACGAGCGTCGGACCGGTGAGCGTTATTTCGAGACCGGCGGCGGAGGGCGGGTTGCCGACGAGGCGGTTGCCGAGACGGAAGGCGAGGGCATCCATCGGGCCGGACGGCGGGACGCCGACGTCCCAGTGACCGAGGCGGCCCGGATAATCCTGGACGGTGGTTTGGGTGCCTCCGTCGAGGACGGAGATGGTGGGCGCGGTGTAGGGAAGTTTTTCGAGATAGCGCGTGGTCACTCGACCGACGCGGAAACCGTCGGAGGCGGCGATCTGGCGGAGGTAGAGGAGATTAGTTTCGAGGCCGGAAACGTGGGTGTCGGCGAGGGCTTGTTCGAGACGGGCGAGCGCTTCGGTGCGGTCGGTGCCTTTGACGATGATCTTGGCGATCATCGGGTCGTAGAACGGGCTGACTTCGCTGCCGCGGGCGATCCACGTTTCGATGCGCGCGCCGCGGGGGAAGGTCATTTCGGTGAGCGTGCCGGTGGCGGGCTGGAAGTTTTTGCCCGGATCTTCGGAGTAAAGGCGGACTTGTATGGAGGCACCGGATGCGGCGCGTTTGAAGGTGGAGAGGTCGAGTTCGCCCGCGGCTTGCTTGACCATCCACTCGACGAGATCGATGCCGGTGACTTCTTCGGTGACGCCGTGCTCGACTTGGAGGCGGGTGTTTACCTCGAGAAAATAGAATTCGTTGGTGGCGTCGTCGTAGACGAATTCGACGGTGCCCGCGGATTCGTAGCCGACGGCGCGTCCGAGTTTCTCGGCGCATTCGAGGAGGCGGGTGCGGGTTTCTTCGGGCAGGCAGGGCGCGGGGGTTTCCTCGATGATCTTTTGATTGCGGCGCTGGATGGAGCA
>CAMLSH010000198.1 GCA_946482625.1 uncultured Opitutaceae bacterium | reverse complement strand
TCGCGGGCGAGGTGCTGTTTGCGGGCGGCAAGCCAGTCCGCGCGTGAAACGATTTTGGGATGTTCGAACGTGTTCATGGGAGCATTTTCAGTTTTTCCCGAGCGGCTCCTTCACCGGCAACCGCGCCGGCAGAAACCACCCGTCACACTTTCAACGAATCGCCTTCGCCCAAATCGACTTCGCCGGAAAAATTCCTCCCGGCCTAATCCGTCATCAACGCGCGCACCTCGATCGCCATCCCGTATTTGAGCCCGGGAAACCGTTCACCGATCGCCTCCGCCTCGGCCCGGTCCTTGCACTCCACGAGATGATAACCCGCGAGCACTTCGCGCGTCTCCGCAAACGGACCGTCGGTGATGATCGATTTTCCGTCCGAGCGCCGGATGGTCCGCGCCGTCGCTGTCCGCTCCAGCGGCGCGCCCGCCAGCAAATGCCCGCTCTTCGTGATCTCATCGCCGTACGCACTGCACTCGTCGAACACCCGGTCGCGCTCCTGTTCGGACATGCTCAGCCACTTTTTCTCATCCCCGTAAACCAACAGCAGGTATTTCATAAATTTCCTTCGTAGAAAACGAATCGAACGCCCCGCCGCAAATTCGACAACGCGCCCCACACTTATTTCGCCCGTGCCCCAAAAACACACACCTCCCCCCGAAGGATCACCCCAACCAGAGGCATCCTGTCCGAAGCCCCCATTCCACTCCGCGCGCCATTCCTCGCGCACGCCCGACCGCTCCTCTCGCAACGTACCTCCGCGAGCCCCGACAGTCGGCCCCACCGCGCCGACCTCTGCCGGTCTTCAATCTACGGCGCCCTGTCCATCGCCGCCACGTTCGTCTGCACATACAGGCGTAAGGTCGATTGCAGCTCCGCGAGCTTCACCGGCTTGGCAATAAAATCGTTCATACCTGACTCGTAACAACGCGCCCGTTCTTCCGGATAGGCCGACGCCGTGAGCGCGATCACCGGAAGCGCCGCCGCTTTCTGTTCCTGGGGATCTGACGACGTCCGCCACTCCCGGATACGCCGGGCCGTTTCCCAGCCGTCGAGTCGTGGCATGTGGCAATCCATCAAGATCAAATCGGGCAACGGCTCCTTCTGAAGCGCCGTCAATGCCGCCTCGCCATCCACGACCATCGTGTACGCACACCCGAGCTTTTCCAGCTGCGTACCGAGGATCTTCCGGTTCACCGCGTTATCCTCGGCGACCAGCACCCGGAGATTCAGCGCGCTTTCGATCTTCATGGGCGACACCGAAACCTCGGTCGGCGCCTCCACTCGCGGGAGCATGAGCGTGAAAAAGAAGGTTGAACCGCGCCCCGGTGCGCTGACCACGTCGAGTTTCCCGCCCATCATCTCGACCAGACGGAAACTGATCGCGAGCCCCAGGCCGGTCCCTCCGAAGCGCCGCGTGGTGGTAGCATCCGCCTGCGTAAACCGTTCGAAGATGCGCGCCGTAACCGCTTCGTCCATACCGATGCCGGTGTCCCGCACCTCAAACCGCACCGCAGTCAGCCCCGCCTCACGCGCGCCCGCCGTCACCCGGACATCCACGCGACCCTGAGCCGGCGTGAACTTCACCGCGTTCGACACGAGGTTGAGCAGCACCTGGCGCAACCGGTAACTGTCGGCCTCGAAGAACTCATGCGCGAGCCCCTCCTCCACCGTGATCGCGATCGCCACCGAGCTCCCGTTGGCCCGGTGCGCCATCAAGGCCACCGTATCGTTGACCGTGGAACCGAGCTCGAACGCATGCTTCTCCAACGTCACCTGACCCGCTTCGATCTTCGAGAAATCCAGGATGTCACTGAGCAAGCGTAGCAACAGGTCGCCGGACTCGGCCACGATCCGCACATGCTCGCGGGTTTCCAGCGAGAGGTCGGGCCGGCGCATCAGCAAATCGGACGACGCGATAATCCCGTTGAGCGGCGTGCGGATCTCGTGGCTCATGTTGGCGAGAAACTCGCTCTTCGCCCGCGACGCATCCTCCGCGCGCCGCGTCGCCGCTTCCAATGCATGTGTACGCTCGGCGACCAGCCGCTCCAGATTTTCGTTCACACTGCGCGATTCGCGTAACGCCGCCTCGCTCCGCTGCTGCGCCGTATCGAGCATCCGGATAAGGGTAACTCCGAGACTGAACAACAGCGCCATCACGATCACGCCGTCGCGCAGCAGCACCCCGGCGGCAAACTGGATCGATGCATCCGCGACGCCCCTTGGCAGAATGAGAAAGTAAAACGCCGCATGCCCGGCCAGGATGAGACCGAAAACCGCCGCGGCCATCACACGGGACGCGAAAACGATCGCGAGCAGTAGAATGACCACATCGAAGGCAAAAATCTGGATGCCCACGCTGAGCGGCTCCACCGGCGTGACCGCGAAGCCCACCACAAAGACTGTGCCGTGGAGCGCGAGCACCAGCGCAAGCGCCAGCCCGTTGCCCGCCCACGCGAGCCGCCCTTTCAGCAAACCCCACAAACAAAGCAAACAGGCCAGCCCGACCACCACGTTGACCATCACCCGCGGGCCAACCACGGGCGGTTGCGCCCACACCGTTTTCGCGATGTTGAACGGTACAAAAACCGCCATGAGCAACGCGATAGCCGCGAGCAGCCGCGCCTTTTGAACGATAAAAAGCGAGCTTCCCCGATAGGCGGAATCCAATCGATCAAGGAACGGAGCGAAAAGTTGACGCATGAAGTTGGCTGGAACGGACGCGCAGGACTGCGCCCGGAGAGGGACCCGATGACAAGGTTTCAATCGACTCCAAAACCGCCCTCTGGAGTTTTATTCTACTCCCGGCTAAAGAGTGCCGTTCGGGTGAATTTTTCGCTTTAGCCGAAGTCCGCATCGACACGGCCTTCACCCGCGTCACGGTCAGGCACCCCCCGAACCATGAAAACCGGCGTTGAACTCATCCTGGCCACCAAACCATTCGCCAAGGACGACGCCGCCCGCAGTTGGTGGTGTTTGCTGTCCACCGGCATCCTTCTCGCCGCCGCTTTCGCACTCACGCTTCTGCCGGTGCACCTGGCGTTCCGTCTCACCGGCAGCGTTCTCGCCGGTCTTCTGCTCCTGCGCCTCTTCGTGATTTACCACGATCAGCAGCACCACGCGATCCTCCCGCGTTCGCGCGTCGCCGAATTCCTGATGCAGATCTTCGGGATTCTCGCCCTCAGCCCCAGCAGCATCTGGCGCAGCTCGCACAACCACCACCATCACCACAACTCGAAGCTCCGCGGCTCCCACATCGGCTCGTTCCCGATCATGACCAAGGACCAGTTCCAACAGAGCTCCGCCGGCAAACGCTTCGGCTATCTGTTCGTCCGCCATCCGCTCACGATCCTCTTTGGCTACGTATTCATGTTTCTGTTCGGCATGTGCCTGAATCCGTTTCTCAACCACCCGCGCAAACACTTCGACTGCCTTGTCGCGCTGATCATCCACCTCGCGATCAGCACCGCGCTCGTGATCTACGGCGGCTGGACAACTCTCCTGCTCACGCAGGTCATCCCGCACTTCATCACCTACGCGATCGGCTCCTACCTGTTCTACGCCCAGCATAATTTCCCCGGAGTCTCCTTCAGCGACCGCGACGGCTGGACCTACGAAAAGGCCGCCCTCGAATCCTCCAGCTACATGCGCATGGGCCCGATCATGCAGTGGTTCAGCGCCAACATCGGCTTCCATCACATCCACCACCTGAACGATCACATCCCGTTCTACCGCCTGCCCGAGGTCATCCGTGCGATGCCCGAGCTGCAAAATCCCAAAGTCACCTCGCTCCACCCCGCCGACATCATCCGCTGCTTGCGCCTCAAAGTCTGGGATGTCGAAACGCAGCAAATGGTCGGCGTCCGTAACTTGTAGTCGAATACGCTCCTGCGCCATCGGCAGAGAGGCGTTAAAGAATCTGCCAACGTCCCCGCTTTCCTCCCCACCCCTTTATGCAAATCACCACGGCCGCTCTGGCCCTCCAGCTTGGCGGCGAAGTCATCGGCAACGGCGAAGCGCTGCTCAGCGGCTTCTCCTCCGCCGATCAGGCGAAAGCCGGCGATCTCACCTTCGCCGAAAAAGACAGCTACTTCGCCGCCGCCGAAGCCAGCGCCGCGACCGCCATTCTCGTCGCGGGCACCTTCACCTCCACGACCAAGGTCCTCATTCGCGTGCCCGACGCACGCATCGCCGCCGCGAAGGCGTTGCCTCTCTTTTTTCCACCCGAGTCGTTCGCCGCCGGCATTGATGCCACCGCCCGCATCGCTGCCTCCGCGCAAATCGATCCTTCCGCCCACATCGGCCCCGGCTGCTCAATCGGTGAAAACGTTTCCATCGGCGCCCGCACCGTCCTCATGGGCGGCAACCACCTCGCCCGCGATTGCCGCGTCGGCGACGACGTGCGCCTCTCGCCCAACGTCGTGCTTTACGCCCGCACCGAGGTCGGCCACCGCGTGATGATCCACGCCGGCACCGTGATCGGGTCGGACGGTTATGGATACGTTTTCGATCAGGGCCGTCATCGCAAAATCCTCCAAGTCGGCCGCGTGATCATCCACAACGACGTCGAGATCGGCGCCAACGCCGCCATCGACCGCGGCGCGCTCGGGCCCACCATCATCGGCGAAGGCACCAAGATCGATAACCTCGTCCACATCGCCCACAACGTCGTCCTCGGCCGCCACTGCCTGATCATGGGCCAAGTCGGATTCGCCGGCAGCACGCAACTCGGCGACTACGGCGTGATCGCCTCCCAATCCGGCATCGCCGGTCATCTGAAACTCGGCCGCCAATCCATCGTCGGTGCGAAGTCCGGTGTCATGCGCGACGTGGCCGACAAAGAAACCGTCCTCGGCATCCCCGCCGCCCCCGACAAACAGGCCAAGCGCCAGTGGATCGCCGTCCAACGCCTCCCCGAGCTCATGCTCCGCGTCCGCGAACTCGAAAAGCAAATCGCCGCGCTCTCGTCGGCTGCGAAAGCTCCCACCGCCTGAGGTCGAGACCAGCGAAGCCCATGAGTACTTGGCTCAGCCCGTGAACCGTGATCGGCTTCACTATTCCTGAGCAAATTTCGTCTGCGTCATGAAACTCACTTCTGTCCTCATTGTGTTGTTCACGTGCTTATTTTTGGCGGGCTGTGCGAGCCCAGCTCGTGAAGCGCCAGTTGCCATCACCATCACAGACGATCTGCGCTTTGAGGTGACTCCTCCGATCGGTTTTCCCGCCCGCGTTTATACTATCACCAAGGGCCGATATGTTCTGGCTTCGCATGTCATGGTCCTCTCCCACTATGCGTCGCCCGACGGAATGGTTTCGTCTAGCGCTCGCGGCGAGACGCCTAAACCGGTTCCAGGCGGAATCGGCATTGATCGCAGCAATGGGAAATACTTCATCTGGAAGTGGGATAAATCCATCGGAGCCGTATCTCTTGGAGCGGTCACGATACACGGTGAAGCTGGGCGTGACATTTGTGTTTTTCTGGCGGGCATTCCTCAAGAGTTCCGGGGAAATCTTCAGGTCGAATGATGGAAAACCTCACAATCGACACGATGACTTCAGCATCAACACAGCAACCATAGCGCCTTGCCCTCGGGACGCTTGATTGCTGACCCAGTCCATCGCTCGTCGAAAACGAACCGCCATTCCGGGGGCAACTAGCCCGGAGTGTTGCGCCCTTCGAATCTCGCGGTTGGAAGTTTCCCGACGCAGTTCCGGCTCCAAACCGGCGCCATTCCTGCTTCCTCGGAGTCATGCGCGCTCCTCGGTTTCTCATCTCTATCTCTGTCTCCGCCCGCGTTCCGATGCGCCGCCGTCGGCTCGCCCTCATTGCCATACTCCTGCTGCTGCTGTCGTCTCCCTTCGCCTTGAGCGCCGACGAACCCGCTCCGCCGACCGATTGGGAAGCCCTCGACGCGGAAACGCTCCGTCACTTTCAAGCGCTGGTCCAAGTCGACTCCAGCGGTCCGCCTACGTGGGAAAAACCTGCCGCCGATTACCTGCGCACCGTGCTCGAAGCCGAGGGCATCGAGACCAAGACATTCTTCGTCGATCCCAATCGCCCCAATCTCATCGCGCGTATTCGTGGTAATGGCACAAAACGTCCGCTGTTGCTCATGGCGCACACCGACGTCGTGAACGTCGATCCCAAGAAATGGAAACACCCGCCCTTCTCCGCCACGATCGAGGGCGGCCACATTTACGGCCGCGGCACCGTCGACGATAAAGACAACGTCACGTCCGCGCTCATGACCATGCTCCTCCTCAAACGAAACAAGGTGGAGCTCGACCGCGATGTCATCTTCCTCGCCGAAGCCGGTGAAGAGGCCCAGGTCGAGTTCGGTATCGAGTTTTTGGTGCGCGAGCACTTTGCCGAGATCGATGCCGAATTCTGTCTCGCCGAGGGAGGCGGCATCACCCGCTCCGGTAGCAAACCTCAATACGGCAGCGTGCAGACCACCGAGAAAATCCCAAATCGCCTCCGCCTCACCGCGCGCGGCAAAGCCAGCCACGGCTCCGTGCCCGTGCGCTCCAACGCCGTCGTCCATCTCGCCCGCGCCATCGCCAACATCTCCGACTGGCAGACACCGATGCGTCTCAACGAAACCACCCGCGCCTTCTTCCAACGCCTTGCCGAGATCAGCCCGTCCGACGAAGCCGCCCGCTACCGCGCGATCCTCGCCGGCGACGAGAACGGCACCGCCCAGGAATACTTCGCCGAACACAAACCGCAGTACCACTCCGTCCTTCGCACCTCGATCGCACCGACCATGTTCAATGCCGGTTATCGCGTGAACGTCATCCCCTCCGAGGCCGAAGCCACGCTCGATATCCGTGCGCTGCCCGACGAAGACATCCCCGCATTCATCGAGCAGCTGAAAAAAGTGATCGACGATCCCACCATCGAGATCACCCGCGCTCCCGGTCACCAACGTCCCGGTGCACCGCCCTCCAGCATTCACGCCGAGCCCTTCGAGATCATCGAAGGCGCCATCAAGAATCACTACGGCGTCGTCACCTTACCCGCGATGAGCACCGGCGCGACTGACATGTCCTTCCTGCGCGCCAAAGGCATTCAATGCTACGGCATCGGCCCCATGACCGACATCGAAGATCTGCTCAAAGGCTTCGGCGCCCACAGCGACCA
>CAMLSH010000197.1 GCA_946482625.1 uncultured Opitutaceae bacterium | reverse complement strand
GAGCGCATCGAGAAGAAGAAGTACAATCCCTTCCTGAAGCGCCACACGCTGCACAAAGAGATCAAGTAAGCGTCCGATCTCGTCTCAATTTCGAAGCCCGGCCTGAAAAGCCGGGCTTTTTTTATTACCCGGCGGCGGGCTCTTTGGCGCCCGAGGAGCTCGGGGTTTGCGAGGACGGTGGTGTCTGACCCCGGCGGGCGGAGCGCCAGGCTTCGCGGTGTTTGCGAATCCAATCCAGCAAGGCGCGTTCAAATCCGATGTCGTGGCCCAAGCGCTCCGATTCGATCCATTTATGGCGGAGAATCTCCTCCCGTTCAGCGAGAAACTCCTGGTAAAGGCTAGATTGCTTTACGAAATCCCGGGAAGGTTCGGACGGCTTGGGAGAGGTGTCGGTCATGGCTACCACGGCGAGGGCTTGTATTGAGAATAATCGAGAGCGGTGTTTATGGCGACTTCCGGCACTGATTTTCGCCAGTTTAGAGAGAGTTTTCCCGCGCTAAGACGACGATCTCGTTCGGATGAATCCCGCCTAGGTATTTTTTGCACAAAGCCGGGCAGGGAAGTGAGGCGGTGGTGGAATTCCGGGGAGCAGTACGGGGACAGGAATCCGCAGGGACCGTTTCCGAGGTGAGCGTCATGTTGCTGCCACGAAACGTAGGACCGTGATATTGTCTGTCAACCTCGCGAAAAGTGCGGGGAAATTTACCGAAAAACGTCTGGCCAATTACATTGAAAAGAGAAAGCGCCGTGTAGGGCGAATCCCCGGGGCGCGGCTCAGCCGCTGGTGACGGTCCGGGGCTTGTTCACGCGGGCGAGGAGCGTCTCGCCGATCTCGCGAAAAATGCGGGCCGCGGGGCTGTCGGGCTGGCTCACCACGATGGGGATGCCGCTATCTCCGCCCGCGCGGATCTCCGGAATAAGCGGCACCTGTCCGAGCAAAACCGTACCAAGCGTATCCGCGGTTTTGGCTCCGCCGCCTTCGCCGAAGAGGGCGTGGCGGTTGCCCGCGGGGTCGATGAAGTAGCTCATGTTTTCGGCGACGCCGAGAATGGGCACGTTTACTTTTTGAAACATGAGTCCGCCTTTGCGCGCGACCTGCGTGGCGGCGAGCTGCGGCGTCGTGACCAGTACAGCGCCATCGAGCGGGAGCGTTTGCACGAGCGAAAGCTGGGCATCGCCGGTGCCGGGAGGAAGATCCACGAGCAACACGTCGAGTTCGCCCCATTTCACATTTTGGACGAACTGCTGGATGGTCTTCATGATCATCGGACCGCGCCAGACAACGGGTGTGTTGTCGTCGATCAGGAATCCCATGCTCATGACGCGAACGCCGTGATTTTCCATCGGGATAATGGAATCGCCTTCGACCATGGGCCGGCCGTTGAGGCCGATCATGAGCGGCACTGACGGCCCGTAGATATCGCAATCCATCAAACCAACGCGACCGGGACGGCCTTGAGCGGTGAGGATCTGCGCGAGGGCGCAGGCGAGATTGACGGCGAAAGTCGATTTGCCGACGCCACCTTTGCCGGAGGCGATGGCGATCGAGTGAGCGATGCCGGCGGGTTTGCCGCCCGCGAGGTTTCCACCTCCGGCGGGCGCTGCGGGCTTGGGTGCGGTGACTGCGACATCGATCAACGTGGCGGTCACACCGGGCTGGGCGCGCAGGCACTTGTCGACTTCGTTTTTGATGTGCAGCGGGATCTTTGGATCGGCGGTGTTAAGCGCTAGTGAAACTTTCACTACGCCATCGGCGAAGGCCGCGGATCGGATGAGTCCGAACGACACGATGTCGCGGCTGAAGCCGGGGTACTTCACTTGTTTAAGAATCTCTTTGATCGCGTCGGGAGTCACTGGGTGTCGGTGGGTTTTTGCGGACGATGAAGTTTTGACGTTGTTATGGCCCGCACGGCTGTAAATAGAAATGCCGGAACCTCGCTCACTCTTTAGCATCCCTTTTCTCCATGCAAAAAATCCTCACTGTTTTCACCGCGCTGCTAGGCTTCGCGGTGGCAGCCACCACGATGTCGGCGCAAGGTGCGAGAGACATCGGTCCTATCATCATCCCCGGCGCCAATACGATCGCGGTATCGATCTCGGGTCAGGGCGAGCTCGGTACATTGGCGCGGAAAGCCTTCGATGTTCACGGTCGCTATCGTGTGGTGGCGAATGGCGGCGCGTTCGATATCAACTTCACCGCAATCTCCGCGACGCAGGTGCGCGTTGACGTGAGCAAAGGCGGCGCGGTCGCGATGAGCCAGACGGCGAGTGGTTCCAACACGCGTAATGCACTGTATCGCGCAGCGGACCTCGCGGTGAAAGCCACCAGCGGGCTCAACGGTTTTTTTGCATCGAAACTGGCGTTCGTGAGCGATCGTAGCGGCGCCGACGAAATTTATGTGAGCGATCTGTTTCTCGCTGACGCGATCGCGGTCACGCAGCAAAAAGCCAATCTGCTTTCCCCGCGTTGGTCGCCCGATGGATCGCGTCTGGTTTACACGAGCTATTTTAGATCGGGCTTTCCTGACATCTTTGTCATCGATCTGGCGGCGCGTCGCTGGAGCACGTTTGTGAGTTTCAAGGGCACGAATAGCGGCGCCCGTTTCAGTCCCGATGGCTCGCAGGTGGTGATGGTTTTGAGCGGGGGCGGTAACCCCGACATCTATGTCAGCAACGCCCAAGGGCGCGGAGTCTCCAAGCGCACCAACTCGGGTGGCGTGAAATCGTCTCCGTGTTTTTCTCCGGATGGAACGCGCATCATCTATGCCGGTGAGCCCGGACCGCAGCTGTACATCATGCCTGCTTCGGGCGGCGCGGCGCAGCGCGTAACCAGTGGCGCGATCAGCAGCTATTGCGCAGAACCCGATTGGAGCCGGGCTGATCCGAACAAGGTCGTATTCACTATGCGCGACGGGAAACGTTTTCAGATCGCGGTGCTCGATCTGCGCAGCGGGCAGAGCAAGAAGGTGTCGGCCGCGCCGTTCGACGCAGTCGAGCCGTCCTGGCTGGCCGATGGTCGTCATGTGGTCTACACGGCGCGGTCGGCCAACAACCGCCGTCTTTGCATTCTCGATACGGAGACGGGTAAATCCACGCCGATCGCCTCGGTTTCGTCCGAGAAGGGCAGCCCTTGGGGGCCGTGAGAGGCGAATCGATAACCGAACGGTTCATCCAAGCGCGGCCCCGACGGTCGCGCTTTTTTGTGCCTCGTGCGCATGAAAAAAGCCGCGCTTGAAACAGGCGCGGCTTGGAGATCGGGGCCGGAAAGCGTGTCCGCTTTCCGGTTATCCGAGTAAGTTAGTTTACGCGATCAGGCGGAGGCTGCGGCGAAGTTCTTCTCGGCGGAGTCCCAGTCGACGACGTTCCAGAATGCAGCGATGTAGTCTGGGCGGCGATTTTGGAAGTTCAGGTAGTAAGCGTGTTCCCAGACATCGAGGCCGATGACGGGTTTGCCTTCGATGCCGGCGACGGCTTTGCCCATCAGCGGGCTGTCCTGGTTGGCGGTGGAACCGACGGCGAGTTTCTTGTCTGCGCCGACGTAGAGCCAGGCCCAACCGGAGCCGAAGCGGGTCGTGGCGGCTTTGGTGAACTCTTCCTTGAATTTATCGAAGCTGCCGAAGGTCTCGTTGATGGCGTTGGCGAGTTTGCCTTTGGGAGCGCCACCTTTGCCGGGGCCGAGGATCGTCCAGAAAAACGCGTGATTGCTGTGGCCGCCCGCGTTGTTGCGGATGCCGCCGCGGATCGCGTCCGGGACTTTGCTCAGATCGGCGATGAGCGTGTTCACATCGAGAGCGGCGAGGTCGGGATAAGCTTCGAGGAGCTTGTTGGCATTGGTGATGTATGCCTGGTGATGTTTGCCGTGATGGATTTCCATCGTCTTCGCATCGATGTGCGGGACGAGGGCGTCGTTGGCGTAAGGCAGTTTCGGGAGTTCGTAAGCCATGATGAGGAGGGTGGGTGGTTTTGTGGAGATGATGAACCTGTAATTGTGGATACGGCGGCGTCAACTGGCCCGGGCAGAAAGCACCCGCGGGCTGACGGCTTTGAGCGAAATCAGTTGTTGAAGCGGAAGAGTGCGACGTCGCCGTCCTGGAAAACGTATTCTTTGCCTTCGAGGCGGTATTTGCCCGCGTCGCGGGCGGCAGCGGTGCTGCCGAGGCGAGTGAGGTCGGCGTAGGAAACGACCTCGGCTTTGATGAAGCCTTTTTCGAAATCGGTGTGGATGACGCCGGCGGCCTGCGGGGCCTTCCAGCCTTTCTTGATCGTCCATGCACGCACCTCTTTTTCGCCGGCGGTGAAGTACGTCTGCAAACCGAGCAGCGTGTATGTCGCGCGGATGAGCGTGGACACGCCGGAATCGTCGACGCCCAAGTCTTTTAAAAACGCCTTCGCTTCTTCCGGGGAGAGATCGATGAGCTCGGCTTCGATGCGCGCGCTGATCGGCACGTAGGCCGCGTCGTGATGGGCCTTCACGAACTCGGCGACTTTCTGCACGAATGGATTTTGCTCCGCGGTCGCGAGATCGCCCTCGGCGACGTTGCACGCGTAGATGACGGGTTTGGCGCTGAGCAGTTGGAAGAACTGCAGCATCTTTTTCTCGTCGTCTGTCGCGGGAAGAATGTTGGCCGGCTTGTTCTCGTTGAGATGTGGCTTGAGGCGCTCAAGCAGCGCCATTTCGACGATCGCCTCTTTGTCGCCGGACTTGGCCTTCTTCTGCGTCTTGTCGATGCGCTTCGTGACGGCGTCGAGATCGGCGAGGATGAGTTCTGTAGTGATAACTTCGATATCACGCACCGGGTCGACGCTGCCCATCGTGTGGAGGATGTCGCCGTCTTCGAAGCAGCGCACGACGTGGACAATGGCATCGGTCTCGCGAATGTTGGCGAGGAACTGATTGCCGAGGCCTTCTCCCTGACTGGCGCCTTTGACGAGGCCGGCGATGTCGACGAATTCCATCGCGGCGGGGATGACCACGTGGGTTTTCGCGATCTTCTGGAGAACGTACGCGCGCTCGTCGGGCACGGTGACGACGCCGACATTCGGGTCGATCGTGCAGAACGGATAGTTCGCAGCCTCGGCCTTGCGGGAGCGGGTGAGGGCGTTGAAGAGTGTGGACTTGCCTACGTTGGGGAGGCCGACGATGCCTGCTTTGAGCATAAGGCGCGGACGTTCACGGCGCCTGCGAAACCGGTCAAGCCCGCAACAAAGCCCATGTCGGCTCTTGACAAGCTTCTGGTGCGCCGGTGAATTCCTCGGCTTTTCCAAAAACGTAACCGTCTCGAAAACCATTTCACATGGCTCTCAAAATCCGTCTCTCGCGCATCGGCGCCGTTCATAAACCCATCTACCACGTTGTCGTGGCTGAGGCCCGTTCCCGCCGTGATGGTTCCCCTGTCGAGCTCCTCGGCACCTACACTCCGCAGTCCAAGAGCCAGCCCCTGATCCTCGACGTCGCTCGCGCCGAGTACTGGCTGAGCAAGGGCGCGATCGCCACCGACACCGCTCGTGGCCTCATCAACAAAGCCAAGAAGGCCGCTCCCGCCGCCTGAGGCTCGCTAAGTTTTCCCCTTTAATCGCCCCGGCTTTATGCCCGGGCGATTTTTTTTGTCCAACTCCGCACAAGACATCCCGACCATGGCGCTGCATATCGATCTGCTAACGCTTTTCCCGCGGATGCTCGATGGCGTGCTCACGGAGAGCATTTTAGGCAAAGGAATCGCGGCGAATCTCCTCTCGGTAAAAATCCACGACCTGCGCACGTGGACCACCGATAAACACAAAACGGCGGACGACCGTCCCTTCGGCGGGGGCGCCGGGATGGTGATGAAACCGGAGCCGGTTTTTGCGGCGATGGAGCAGCTCCAGACGCCGGGCTGCCGCCGCATTTATCTCACGCCCGACGGCGCGCCATTGACGCCGGCCATCGCCCAGGATCTCGCCGTGCAACAGCATGTGATTTTCCTCAGTGGCCACTATGAGGGAATCGATCAGCGCATCCGCGATAAAGTCATCGATCAGGAGATCAGTATCGGCGATTACGTGCTCACCAACGGCACCCTCGCGGCGGCTGTCGTGATCGATGCGTTGAGCCGTTTTATTCCCGGTGTTTTGGGAGAAGAAAAGTCATTGACGCACGAATCTCACACCGGCACGTTGCTCGACTTTCCTCAATACACGCGTCCCGCCGAATTTCGCGGCATGTCCGTGCCAGAAGTCCTCCTTTCGGGGGATCACGGCAAAATCGAAAAGTGGCGGCACGCGCAGCAGTTGGAGAAAACCCGCCTTGTCCGCCCAGATTTATTCGAAAAACACCGTCATGAATCCCGTCATTAAAGAGATCACCGCCCACCAAGTGAAAAACGACCTCCCGCCGTTCAAGGTTGGCGATGGCGTTCGCGTTCACACCAAGGTCCGCGAAGGCGACAAAGAGCGCGTCCAGATTTTCGCTGGCATCGTCATTGCCCGCAAAGGCTCTGGCATCCACGAGGCATTCACCGTGCGCCGTATCAGCTACGGCGAGGGCGTTGAGCGCGTTTTCCCGGTCAATTCCCCGAACATCGAGAAGATCGAGATCGAGAAGGAATCCGAGAACATGAAGGCCCGCCTTTACTATCTCCGTGATCGTCTCGGCAAGGCCGCCGTCGCTGTCAAAGTTAAGCGCAACGACCGCGCAGCCGTCGCTGCTCCCGCTGCCAGCTGATACCGCATCGTTCACGCGATGCCTGTCCCTTTTTCAAGCGAGCCTTCGTGGCTCGCTTTTTTGTTGTCCGTATTTCCCGACTTTCGGCTTTCCCCATGCCGTACGTCCGCTTAATCCGTCACCTTTCATCCTGCGCGCACCTGTCCGCGCGCTAAACCGTCAACTCCACTTTCCACATGAAACTCGAAACTGAAATTCTCGCGAAAGCGTGCGCTCAAGCCCGTGGCCTGGCCATCGATGCCGTCCACAAATGTTCTTCCGGCCACCTCGGCCTCCCACTCGGTGCGACCGAGATCGGCGCCGTCCTTTTCGGCAACGCCTTGGTCCACAATCCTGACGAGCCCAAATGGCTCAACCGCGACCGCTTCATTCTCTCCGCCGGCCACGGCTCGATGTTCATCTATACCTGGCTCCATCTGAGCGGCTATGATCTGCCACTCGAAGAGCTGAAGAACTTCCGCCAACTCCACAGCAAGACCCCCGGCCA
>CAMLSH010000196.1 GCA_946482625.1 uncultured Opitutaceae bacterium | reverse complement strand
GAAAATCCGCCCCGGCATGACCGTGAATCCTGTGCCCGCCGCACCTGCGCCCGCGTCGAACTCGTCCGCGCCGCAAGCCACACGCACCGCCGCCCACTAACCGACACGTCCGCCTCCTCGTCTAAAATTTTTCCAAGGTCCTCACATGGCCCGCTTCTTCATCGACCGTCCCGTCTTCGCCTGGGTTATCGCCATCGTCATCATGGTGGCCGGCGTGCTCTCGATCCGCTCCCTGCCGATCGCGCAATACCCGAGCATCGCGCCGCCGCAGATCGCCATCGGCGCAACCTATCCCGGCGCTTCCGCCAAAACCCTCGAAGACTCCGTCACACAGGTCATCGAGCAGCGCATGAGCGGCATCGACAATCTGCGCTATCTCGAATCCCAGAGCGATTCCTCCGGCAACGTCTCCATCACGCTGACTTTCGATGCCGGCACCAATCCCGACATCGCCCAAGTGCAGGTGCAGAACAAACTCGCCCTCGCCACCCCGCTCCTCCCGCAGGAGGTCCAGCAGCTCGGCGTGCGCGTCACCAAATCGGTGAGAAACTTCCTCGTCGTAATCGCCTTCCGCTCAGTGGACGGCAGCATGACCGAGCAGGACATCGGCGACTTCGTCACCAGCCAGGTGCAGGATCCGATCAGCCGCGTCCCCGGCGTCGGCGAGATCCAGTCCTTCGGCACGCAGTACGCGATGCGCATCTGGCTCGATCCCGACAAACTCAACAACTACGGCCTCATGCCGTCTGACGTGAGCGCCGCCATCCGCGCGCAAAACGCCCAGGTCTCCGCCGGTCAGCTCGGCGGCAATCCCGCCGCCGCCGGCCAGCTGCTCAATGCCACCATCACCGCGCAGACCCGCCTCGAAACACCGGAGCAGTTCGAGAAAATCCTCATCCGCGTGAATGCCGACGGTTCGCGCGTTCTCCTTCGCGACGTCGCCCGCGTCGAACTTGGCGGCGAGTCCTACAACACCGCCGCCCGCTTCAGCGGCAAACCCGCGTCCGGCATGGCCATCCGCCCCGCCACCGGCGCCAACGCCCTCGAAGCCGTCGCCGGCATCCGCGCCAAGATCGACGAACTCAAACCCTTTTTCCCGCCCGGCCTCGAGGTCGTGTATCCACTGGATACGACACCCTTCGTCCGCCTCTCCGTCGAAGAGGTTGTCAAGACCCTCGTCGAAGCCGTCATCCTGGTGTTCCTGGTCATGTACCTGTTCCTCCAGAATCTGCGGGCCACACTCATCCCGACCATTGCCGTGCCGGTCGTGCTCTTGGGCACGTTCGCCGTCATGGCGGCGGCCGGGTTTTCCATCAACACCCTCACGCTCTTCGGCGTCGTGCTTGCCATCGGCCTGCTCGTGGATGACGCCATCGTCGTCGTCGAAAACGTCGAACGCGTCATGAGCGAGGAAGGCCTCTCGCCCAAGGAAGCCACGAAGAAATCCATGGGCCAGATCACCGGCGCGCTCGTCGGCATCGGCCTCGTGCTCTCCGCCGTGTTCATCCCGATGGCTTTCTTCGGCGGCTCCACCGGCGTCATCTACCGCCAGTTCTCCATCACGATTGTATCCGCCATGGTACTATCCGTGATCGTCGCCATCGTCCTCACGCCCGCTCTCTGCGCGACAATCCTGAAGCCCATCAAGGCCGGCCACCACCACGAGAAACGCGGCTTCTTCGGCTGGTTCAACCGCACCTTCGACCGCACCACCGCGAAGTACGCCACCGGCGTCACCGGCATGATCCGCCGTCGCGGCCGCTCCCTCCTCGTGTATGCGTTGATCGTCGGCGGCATGATCTGGCTCTTCGGCCGCATCCCCACCGGTTTCCTCCCGGAGGAAGATCAAGGCATCCTCTTCGCGCAGGCCCAGCTCCCTCCCGGCTCCACCAGCGCCCAAACCCTCGAAGTGCTGAAGAAAATGGAGCAGCACTTCCTCGTCGATGAAGCCGAAAACGTCGAAGGCATGTTCGGCGTCGTGGGCTTCAGCTTCTCCGGCAGTGGCCAGAATCAGGCCTTCGCCTTCGTCCGCCTCAAAGACTGGGACCAGCGCTCCCGCCCCGACCAGAAAGTGAAAGCCATCCAAGGCCGCGCCATGGGGAAATTCCTCCAGTTCAAAGACGCCTTCGCCTTCGCGTTCGCCCCGCCCGCCGTGCTCGAGCTCGGCACCGCCAGCGGCTTCGACATGCGCCTCACCGACAACGCCTCGCTCGGCCACGACGCGCTCATGAACGCCCGCAACCAGCTCCTCGGCCTCGCCGGCGCCGACCCGCGCCTGCGCAGCGTCCGCCCCAACGGCCTCGACGACAACGCCCAGTTCAAACTCGACATCGACCAGGAGAAAGCCGCCGCACTCGGTATCAGTTTAACGGATATCAATGCGACCCTCGCTTCCGCCTGGGGCTCGTCGTACGTCAACGATTTCGTCGACCGCGGCCGCGTGAAAAAAGTCTACCTCCAGGCCGACGCGCCTTTCCGCATGGTGCCCGAGGACATCAACCGCTGGTACGTCCGCAACCGCACCGGCGAGATGGTCCCGTTCTCCAGTTTCTCGACCGCGCACTGGACCCGCGGCTCGCCCAAGCTCGAACGCTTCAGCGGTGTGCCATCGGTCTCCATAGTCGGCGAACCCGCTCCCGGTGTCAGCTCCGGCGAAGCCATGAACGCGATCACCGAGCTCGCTGCCCAGCTGCCTCCCGGCATCGGCATCCAGTGGGCCGGCCTCTCCTACGAGGAACGCCTCTCCGGCTCCCAAGGTCCCGCGCTCTACGCGATCTCCCTCCTTATCGTGTTCCTCTGTCTCGCGGCCCTCTACGAGAGCTGGTCGATCCCCGCCGCCGTGCTGATGATCGTGCCGCTCGGTGTGGTCGGCACACTCCTCGCCGCGCTCCTTCGCAGTCTGCCCAACGACGTCTATTTCCAAGTCGGCCTCTTAACCATCGTCGGTCTCTCCGCGAAGAACGCCATTCTCATCGTGGAGTTCGCCAAGGAGAACTTCGACCGCGGCATGAGTCTCGTCGATGCGGCCGCGCACGCGGCCCGCCAACGTCTGCGCCCGATCTTGATGACGTCCCTCGCCTTCGGTCTCGGCGTGCTCCCGCTCGCCATCGCCACCGGCGCCGGCTCAGGCAGTCAGAACGCCATCGGTACCGGCGTCATCGGCGGCACCCTCACCGCCACCGTCCTGGGCGTCTTCTTCGTCCCGCTGTTCTTCGTGATCGTTCTCAAACTCTTCCGCGTCAAACCCGCCACCCTCGCCACCGCTCAGGAGGGCACCCGCCATGCTTAAACCCGCCGCCACGTCCGCCCTCTCCCTCGCGCTGTTCCTCTCCGGCTGCTCGCTCGCTCCGAAATATGAGCGCCCAGCCGCACCCGTCGCCAGCGCGTATCCGGAAAACAACGCCGCCGCGTCTTCCGTGACAACCGCCGCGGCCGACATCGCCTGGCGCGATTTCTTCGGCGACGCCCGCCTCCAGCGGCTCATCGCGCTCGCCCTCGAAAACAACCGCGATTTCCGCGTCTCCGCCCTCAACGTCGAACGCGTCCGCGCCCTCTACAACATCCAGCGCACCGCCCTCATTCCCACGCTCGATCTTCAGGCGGGCGGCACCCGCCAGCTCCAGCCCGGCGATCTCACCTCGTCCGGTCAGCCGCAGACCACGAGCAGCTACCGCGTCGGCGGCGCCGTCACCGCCTACGAACTCGATTTCTTCGGCCGCGTCGCGAGCCTGCGCGATCAGGTTCTCCAGCAATACCTCGCGACCGACGAAGCCCGCCTCAGCGCGAAACTCAGCCTCATCTCCGCCGTCGCCCGCCAGTACCTCACGCTCCTCGCCGCCGACGAACAGCTCGCCATCGCCCGCCAGACCTTCGACGCCGCGCAGCGCTCCTACGATCTCAACAAACAAACCTTCGACGCCGGCGTCACCTCCGAGCTCGACCTCAGCACCTCGGAAGCCCAGCGCGAAGCCGTCCGTGCCAGTGTTGCCACTTTTCAACAACAACGCGCCCAGGCCGAAAACGCCCTCGTCGTCCTTCTCGGCAGCCCGCTTCCCGCCGACCTCCCGCCCGCCGGGAAACTTGCCACCCAAAAACTCATCGACGATCTCCCCGCCGGCCTCCCCGCCGATCTACTCGCACGCCGGCCCGACATCCGTGCCGCCGAGCACAACCTGCAAGCCGCCAACGCCAACATCGGCGTCGCCCGCGCCGCGTTTTTTCCCTCCGTGAAACTCACCGCATTCGGCGGCACCGCCAGCGCCGAGCTCGGAGGCCTCTTCAAAAACGGCTCCGAAACTTGGAGCTTCTCGCCCTCGATCACGCTCCCGATCTTCGCCGCCGGCCGTAACAAGGCCACGCTTCAGGTCGCCAAGATCGATCAACGCATCGGCGTCGCCAACTACGAGAAAGCCATCCAGACCGCTTTCCGCGAAGTCGCCGATGCCCTAGCCGTCCGCGCCACCATCGACACGCAGATCTCCGCCCAGGAAGCCCGCGTATCCGCCGCTCAGCGACGCTACACGCTTTCCGATCAGCGCTTCCAAGCCGGCGTGGACAGCTTCGTGACGGTCCTCCTCGCCCAGCAGGAATTATTCAGCGCCCAGCAATCCCTCATCCAGGCCCGCCTCGCCCGCCTCGCCAACCTCACCTCCCTCTACACCGCCCTCGGCGGCGGCTGGCAGGACACCGCACCCGCTGTCGCCGTCACCAAGGGCTGACTAACCGGAGACACACGATGACGGAAGCCTCCCAGAATTCCCTCCGGTCACCACTCCGCAAAAAGCGCGCTGCACCTGCCGCGCGCACAGACACCGCGTGTCCTGCACATCGCTTCGTCTCCGGCCTCGTCACCACGCTCTCCGCTCTCCGGGGATCTCTCGAACGCGTCTACCACCCGGCCGGCCTCAACGACCACAAGTTCACGGTCCTCTCCATTCTCTTCGCCCAAGCGCCCGAGCCATCCCTCGCCACCGAGCTCGCCCGCGCCGCCGGCGTTACGCGCGCCTCGATGACCGATCTTCTCGACGATCTCGAACGCCGCTCCTGGATCGCACGCATCCGCGACCGTGCCGACCGTCGCATTATCCGTATCCATCTCACCGCACTCGGCCGCCAGGTCCTCTCCGCCACGGAGAAGCATTTCGCCGACCTCTGCGAAACCCTCCTCGGCAAAACGCGCCCACGCGAACTCACCCGCCTCGCCACCCTCTGCGAACGGCTCAGCTGTTCCATCCGCTCCCTCGCCTCCGAAACCCCGCCGTTCCAGCCGCCCACTCCGTCATGATCGCCATCGACGTCTTCCACCGCCTGCGCGCCGCCCAGCAACGCTCCGCCCGCGAACAAGAACTCCTCTCCGGCCGCAACTGGATACTCGTGTGCGCCCTCGTCCATCTCGCCGCATTGGTCCGTCCCGTCTTCCTCTGGTTCAACGTCTGGCAGCTGCACTCTCCGTCGCTGCAACAACACCTGCACCCCGGCATCAACGTCGCCGCCACGCTGCTCACCGCCGCCCTCCTGCTGCTGTTCTGGTGGTGGGCGCGTTTCGCTCCTTTCCGCGCCGCCCTCGCCGCATTGATCGTCTTTCTCCTGATTCAAGGCGGACTCGCCTTACTCGACCCGCGCCAGCTCCTCATCGGCGCCAGCATCAAGGCGCTTGTCACACTTGGCCTGATACAATCCATCCGCACCGGCTTCCACCGCCACCGCGCCCTCTGACCTCGAAAACCGCCATGGCCTCTTCCGATCCCATCCTCGAAGCGCTTCCCGTCGACCGCACATCCGACGCCGGCCCCGTTCATCGCGGCGGTCCGCTCACGTGGTTCATCGCCATCACCTGCGGCTTCGCCGCCCTCGGAGCCGGCCTGCTCCTCAACGAGGAAGGCCAGCGCACGTGGGCGCTGCTTTGCCTGGCGATCCTCGGCGCCGCCTCGCTCTACGCCGTGTGGTGTCTGCTGGAGCATCTGCGCCATCGCGTGAAACTGCCTGCGTCACACGCCGTGCTCGCCGGCACCCTCGGTTTTGAAATCCACTGCACCTGCCACGACGTCGCCGCCACCGTCTTTTTCCTGCCCGACGAAGCCGCAGCCGGCTCCACGACCCGCTTGCTCTGCTTCCTGGAAAACTACGCCTCCCGCCAACGCCTCGCGGTCTTCCAGATCGGCCCGCATCCGCTGCTCGGCTTGAAAGACACCCGACGCGTTTCCCTCAAACTCGCCGCCGGACAAGCCGCCCTCTAAGCCTCCCGCTCACGTTCTCGCCGGAAACGCCCGCGGGCGAACACGACCTCCCCGTCATGCTTCAAGTGAAACGCCCCGCAGGCACCGGCATGCGCCTGCCCGGAGCGCGCCGCCACCTCTACGACATCTGGACCTGCCGCTTCGCCGCCCCATTCACCGCCACGCCTCCTTCAGCCACGCCAGTCGCGAAGCCCTTCGCCGCGTCATCGACGGCCGAATACATCACCCTCGCCTCCGTCAGCGAACCCACCGCCCAGCTCGACCAGCTCACCGCGCTCCTCACGGCCGAAATAACTCCCGCCAGCCGACCACTTTCCGCATGAAAATCTCTCATCGCGCTCCAACGCCCGCAGTATTGTAACCGCCCTCCGCGTCGGGCGTCTTCTGGAGACGCATGCACACGTCTCGGCGTTCCCCTACTCTCCGCCGCCCCCGAGCGCTCATCCTCGTCGGAGCCGCGCTCGCGCTTTTCGCATATGCGCCAGCGCGGGCCGATATCGAGATCACCCGCACCGCGCCCGGCCAGTTCTCCCTGCGCCACCCGACGACTTCCGGCATTCCCTACCGCCTCCAGTCCAGCCCCGACCTCATCAACTGGTCGTACACGCCCATCGCCGCGCTCGGCACCGGAACGCCCGCGCAACACACCGTCGCCAGTTCCACATCCTCCACCTTCTGGCGCGTCGCCGAATTCCCCGCCGACGCCGCCTACAAACCCATCGATGCCGGCGGCCCCTTCACTGTCGCGCCCTTCGCCGACGAAACTTGGTTCGACTCCGCACGCAGCTACTCGATGCCCGTTCGCATCTATGCCCCCACGCTCACTCATGGCAGCGGCCCGTTCCCCGTCGTCATCCTCAGTCACGGGCTCGCCGGTTCCATCGGCGCGTTCGACACCTTGAGCAATTATCTCACGAGCCACGGCTACATCTGCGTCATGATCGAACACGCCGACGCTCGTCCCGACTCGCGCATCGAACGCCC
>CAMLSH010000195.1 GCA_946482625.1 uncultured Opitutaceae bacterium | reverse complement strand
CACCGGCCGCCCCATGGGCAAAGCCTTCCAAGCCTGGTCCGCCGCCTCCTACATCAAAGCCTGCCACGAACTCGACGCCACCCCCACCACGGGCCCGATCGACTGAGTCCACCCAGACATAGGTCCTATAAGTCCCACAGGACCTATAAGACCCATCCGATCTCTTCGCTGTCCGTGTAGCCGCGCTGTCCCCAGCGTGGCCTCCGCCAACACCGCGCTTACTCCGCCTGAAACACGCCCTTCAAGAACTTCACATTTGCCGAGTAATTCCACCTCACGTCCGCTGCTCCCGACCGCTTTGCGTCCCGCGACCGCTCCACCACGAGCCACCCGCGCCAGCCCATCGCATCGAGCGTCGCCTTCACGGCTTTCAGATCGATCCGCGGGTTGTTCTCTAACCACACACCGTCGTCATCCGTCGCGTGGATCTGACAAATCCGTCCCGCTCCCAACGTCCGCAGCTCCGCGTGCAGATCGCGCCCGTTCTTCAACGCGTTCGAGAAATTGAAATAACTCTTCACCGCGTCCGACCCGACCTCATCGAGCAACGCCACCTCCCCCGCCGCATCGAGCGCCGTCTCCAGCCCGATCGTCACGTTCGCGTTCTCCGCCATCGCTCCGACGACCTTCAGCCGCTCCACGATCCGCGGCCGCAACTCCGGGTTCTTCACCAAATCGCCCTGCACACCCAGCGGCAGGAAAACCACCTTCACGCCGAGCGCCTTCGCCGTGTCAATCGCATCGCCCACCATCCGCTCATAGGTCGGCCGCGTGGCAAATGACTGCGCATAAAACCCCGTCATCGCCACCGAGCAAAACTCCAGCCCCAACGCTTTCGCCTGATCGAGGTACTGCTGCTGCACCGCCTCGTCCGCCAGCCGGTTGTCGAACGTCTCCCGCTGCCCGAGCCCGCCCATGTCCACCTCCAGCCCGTCCGCCCCGAGTTCCTTGGCGAGGGGCAACGCGCTCAGTTTCTGCCGTTTCAAAATCATCAAATCCACCACGGCGACGCGGTAACGCCACTCGCCGGCCTCCGTCCCACCGCCCGCCCGTCTCGCCTCACCTTCCGGCACCTCCGCCGCACGCGCACGCGCTCCGCCCAGCGCCAGCCAGCCCGCCATAAGGACGAGACAAACGCGGAGAAAAACCCGCCGGTTCCACGCGATCCCGGTAACACCGGTGCCAGCTTCGGGAAAATTTATCATGCTGAGGACAGCATCACCGGTCTCCACGCCGGATGAAAAGCGTTTCTCATCCCGTCCCGTCCGGCCGTGTTTCTCGGGCAGAACGCAGCGTTTCCTTCCGCTGTAGTCCGTTTGTTCCTACACGCCCGGGACTTCACCTCATTTTCACGAAACTCCCCACATTTTTCCCGTCCGTGCGCCGATAAAATACCCATGGTACACGCGCGCTTCCAATCCCTCAAAAAGCCGCGCCCGAGCCGCAAATTGCGCACCGCCCGCCTGCTCTTCGCAAAGCTCGCCGTCTGCCTCGTCCTCGTCGGCGCGCCCGCCAAAAACACGCCTTCGCTCCTGCCGCCCGTCGAGTCCGTCTCTCCCGCCGACAGCGTGTTTCTCGACGACCTCCAACTCCGCGCCCTCCGCTATTTCGACGAACACTCCGATCCTCTCACCGGCCTCACGCGCGACCGCGCTCCCGTCGATGGCTCCGGCAGCGACGCCCCCGCCAGCATCGCCGCCACCGGCTTCGCCCTCACCGCCTGGTGCATCGGCGAACAACGCGGCTGGCTCACGCACGACGAAGCCGTCACCCGCGCCCGCCGCGTCCTCCGCTTCATCCACGACCACGTCGACCACGAACGCGGCTGGCTCTACCACTTCGTCAACGTCACCACCGGTAAACGCGTGTGGAAATGCGAAGCCTCCACCATCGATACCGCCCTCTTCCTGAAAGGCGCGCTCGTCGCCCGCGAATACCTCGACGACCCCGAAGTCCGCTCCCTCGTCGACGCGCTCTACGCCCGCATCGATTGGACCTGGGCGCTCAACAACGGCCCCACGCTCACCCACGGCTGGCGCCCCGAAAGCGGTTTCATCCCGCATCGCTGGGACAGCTACAGCGAACTCCTCGGCCTCTACCTCCTCGGCATCGGCGCACCCGCCAACGCGTTGCCCGCCGACTCTTGGAACGCCTGGCACCGCGGCCCCGTCGTCACCTATGGCGAACGCACCTTCATCCATTATCCGCCGCTCTTCGCTCACCAATACGCCCACGCTTGGTTCGACTTCCGCGGCAAACGCGACCGCTACGCCGACTACTGGCAAAACTCCGTCGACGCCACGCTCGCCCAACGCGACTGGTGCGCCGATCTCGCGCAAAAATTCACCCACTGGTCCCGCACGCTCTGGGGCCTCACCGCGTCCGACAGCGCCCGCGGCTACATGGATTGGGGCGGTCCCACCGGCGGCGCAGAACGCCTCGACGGCACACTCGTGCCCTGCGCTCCCGGCGGGTCGCTGCCCTTCGCCCCCCGCGAATGCCTCGACGCCCTCCGCGCCATGCGCAAAACCGGCGGCGATAAAATCTGGGGCCGCTACGGTTTCGCCGACGCCTTCAATCTCCACACCGGCTGGGTCTCGCCCGACGTGATCGCGATCGACGTCGGCATCACCCTCGTCATGGCGGAAAACCTGCGCAGCGAATTCGTCTGGCGCCAATTCATGCGCGCCCCCGAAGCCCGCCGCGGCCTCTCGCTCGCGGGCTTCGAAAACACCTACACACTCCCCGCCGCCTCCGCCCTCGCCCTCGCTGCGAGCGAGTGACGCCGACGGCCAGACACGCGCCGCTCACCGCGTGGTGAGTTTCACCTCCGCGGCTTCGCCCGTGTAGCGGATGGTCTTCGTCACCGCCGGCGCAGCCGTGGCCTTCGCACCGTCGACGAGCACGATCGTCAGCTCCCGTGTATCGACGAGCCCCGGAAACGTCCCCTGCCGTGCGCCGATGCGCAGTGTCTTCGTCGCGTCGTTCCACACGAGCTCGTACGTGGCCCGCTCGCCGCGTTCGTAGGCGTAGGTTTCGTTGTCGTCTTCGTAGACCGTAAACGTCGCGTCCGCGCCCGGATATATGCGGATCTCGTAAGGCGCATCCGGACGCTCCGCCACGTGCTGGACAAACGGCCCCATCGGCACGATCGAACCGGCGCGAACGTACACCGGAAACGTATCCAGCGGGCAGGCACGCGTCACCGTCCGCCCACCGACGAAACGTTCGTTGGTCCAGAAATCGTACCAGTCGGCGCCCGCCGGCAGATACGTTTCCAACGTGTTGTTGAGTTCCTCCCGGCTGCTTGCGAGCGCGCGAATGTCGCTCGGCGTGCGCCAGGCGAGGCGGAAGAAACGCGCGCTCTTGCCTTGGTGAAACTCGGCTTTCACCGCGACTTTCTGCCCAGCCGCGAGCGTGACTTTTGTGGAGCGGTACCGCTTGGGCCCGAAGCTCCAGTCCTCGATCAGGAGTTTGCCATCGAGAAAGAGGCGCGCGCCGTCGTCGTACTCGACGCCAAACTCGTACTCACCCGCCTCGGGCGCCGCGATCGTGCCCTCCCAACGCGCGGAGAAATTTTCGACCCCGCTGAGCCCCGGCGGCGGATTCGCCAGCGGCGCGCCGGGCCAGCGGTGTTCGACCTTCTCGTCGATCGCACGGCCGGCCGGTTTGTCGAAATCCAGACCCTCGAAATACTGCACCGCGAGTCCCGGTTTCCCGTCGGGCGTCTGCAACGCCGTCACCGGAATCGTCGGCGCGAGCGGCTCGGGCTGGTGATAAATCGCGCGCGTCACCGGATGCACCAGGAACGCCGGACCGAACATGAACACGTCGTCGATTTTCCGCGCCTTGCCGTCGTCGGGAAAATCCATCGGCAGACCGCGCATCATCGTGTAGCTGTTCGCCGTGCTCTGCCAGGCGAGCGAGTAGATGTACGGCAGCAGCTCGTAACGCAGCCGTGCCGCGCCCAGCAGCGACCGGTAGATCTCCGGCGCGAGCGCCTTGAAGAGATACGGCTCGCGCTCGATATGGGTGCCGTGGATACGGTAGATCGGATTGAAAATCGCGAACTGGTTCCAGCGCGCGAAGAGCTCCTGATACTCAGGATTTTTTTCGCCGCCCGGGTAGTTCACGAAAAACCCGCCGGTGTCCTGCGTCCAGTAAGGCAGCCCGGCCATCGCGATATTCACGCCGCCGGAGATCTGGTTGCGCAGCGTTTCCCAACTCGCAGTGGTGTCGCCCGACCACGGCAGCGCGGCATAGCGTTGCTGCCCCGCCCAAGCGGAACGCGTGAGCGTGAACACGCGTTTATCGCCGATCGCGCGCTGGCCTTCGTAGGTGCCCTGCGTCGTCACGAGGCTGTATGGGTTGAGATAACGCGTGAAGTCGCCGAGCGCGTTCTTGCCGAGATTTTTGATGTCGCGTTCGACCTCCGCGGGGTCGTGACACGCGCCGCCCACTTCGACTTCCGTGCCGTCCATCCAGAGCGCATCCACGCCGACATCGAGCAGGCCCTTTTTGATGTGCTTAAAATAAATCGCGCGGCCCTCGGCGCTAAACGCGTCGTAGATCCGCGCCTTCTTGGAGATCCAGTGAATCGGTTCGAAGCGCAGGCCTTTCGCGTCGAGCTCACGGGCGAGATCCGTGTCGTTGCCGATCGACGGCCAGATCGAGGCCATGAGTTTCACGTGAAGCTCGTCATGCAGTGTACGCGCCGCAGCCGCGGGATCTGGAAACCGCTCCTTATTCCAAATCATGCCGCTCCAGTAACCATCCCATTCGCCGCCCCAAACGCCGCCGCCCCAGTACTGCCAGTCCTGCACGATGTAATCGATCGGGAAGCCATCCGCGCGAAAGTTGCGCACCACCTGGACCAACTCCTCCTGCGTCTTGTAACGCTCCTTGCTCATGAAGAGCCCGAACGCCGCCTTCGGAAACATCGGCGCCGCTCCCGTGAGCGTTCGATAGCCCGCGACAACCCCATCCATCGTCCCACCCGCCACGAAATAATAATCCACGCCCGTCGGCGCGCTCTCGGCCCAAAGCGTGGCGCCCGATGCGTCGTCGCGAAAGATCATCTTCGAATAAATGTCCCACAGAATGCCGTAACGCTTCGTCGACATGAGAAACGGCGCGACCGACCCGATGTTCGTCTGCACGAGTAGCACCTCCTGCCCGCGATAATCCATGTAACGCTTGTCGTATTGACCAAGGCCGTAGAGCGACTCGTCCGGTGCGAGCGTGAAGGTGTGCTTAATCTCGTACGTCGATGCGCCGGAAATTGTCCGCTCGTGGATCTCGCTCGGCTGCTCGGCGCGCTCGCGCGTCAACTCCGCGCCGGCTGCATCAAAGAACCTGAGCGCACCGGTCTTCTTGTCGGCGACGATGCGCAGCTTGTCCGAAGCGATCGCAAGCGCGTCCGCCGATTCCTGCACGGAAAACGTGACCGCTGCCGGTCGCGCCACGACCGCGAGACTCGGCTGGGCCGTGTGCGTGCGCCCGAGATTCGCGTTCACGCGAACGATGGCGGGCCCATAGAAAACGACGTTTTTCGTCACGCCGTTGACCGCAAACTGGACGCCGTGCTCAAGGCGCTCGAACGCGAAGCCCTCCGCTTTCGGCGCGACTACGGCCCGAAGATTCCCGGCCGGGTCGAGCCCGGTCTGCGGCGCCGCCTGTGCTGCGCAAAGGTGAAGGCCGGCAAAAGCCACGAAAGCGACGAGGGCGTGTGAGTAAGATTTCATGCGTACTTTCCTTCCTTCACGAAAACGCCCGCCCAAACCCGCCAAATATTTCCAAAAAAATTCCCGACCACCCACGCCCCTCAAAAGCCACACTTCCCACCGTCCGCCTTTCCCCCACACTTCCGCTCTTCGCCCCCGTCTTCACCCCTCGCCCCAAGCCCCGCGCCTTTCGCCTCCGTTCCCATGCCCCCGCTTTCGGAAATCCAAGCCCCCGACCCGCTGGATTGCGCTGATCGCAGCGCCAGCCGCTCCGCGCCGGTCAACCGCGAGATCTATCAGGAGCTACGCCGCATCGCCGCGCAACGCATGGCCAGCCAGCCTGCGGGTCACACGCTTCAACCCACCGAACTCGTGCATGAGGCCTGGCTGCGTTTGCGCGACGAAGACCGCACCTGGCAAAGCCGCGGCCACTTCTTCGCCAGCGCCGCCCTGACCATGCGGCGCATCCTGATCGATCACGCCCGCCGCAAGGCCAGCCTCCGCCGCTCCGCCGGCGAGAAGGGCGGCGATCCTGAAACCGTCGCGGCTGCTTTGCCGTCCGAAAACCTGCTGCTGATCGATGAGGGCATCGGCGAACTGGAAAACGTTCACCCCCTTCACGCGCGCGTGGTGATCGCCCGTTTTTTCGCGGGCCTCACCACTCAGGAAATCGCCGACGAGTTCGGCCTCAGCGAACGCAGCGTCGAGCGCTACTGGGCCTTCTCCAAAGTCTGGCTCGCCCGCTGGTTCTCGCAGAAAGCCTGAGCCCGTGGATCGTCCCGACGACTCGGCTCCCATGAGCCACGGCCCCGACGTCTCCTCGCAAGCAGAGGAGATTTTCTATCGCGCGCTGGAGATTCTGGATACAGCCGGGCGCGCCGCGTACCTCGATGGCGCGTGCGACCCCGCTCTCCGAAAAACCGTGGACGCCCTGCTCAACGATCACGCGCGCGCGGACGCGATTCTCGCCGGCTGCTCCGATGCGCTCGTCTGGCCCGACACCCACAGCGCGCCCTCTGTCGCCTCTCTGATCGCCGAATCGGAAATCGGCGCGCAAATCGGCCCATACACGCTCATCCGCCGGCTCGGCGAAGGCAGCGGCGGGATCGTCTACGAAGCCGCGCAGGAAACGCCCATGCGCCGGCGCGTCGCGTTGAAAATCCTCAAGGCCGGCCTCGACACCCGCCGCGTCATCGCGCGTTTCGAAGCCGAGCGGCAGACGCTCGCGTTGATGGAGCATCCGAACATCGCGCGCGTAATCGACGCCGGTGCGACCACGTCGGCGCGTCCCTATTTCGTCCTCGAACTCGTGCACGGCACGCGGATCACCGACTACTGCGAACAGGCGCGGGTCGATGTCCCCGGCCGGCTGCGTCTTGTTCAGCAAGTCTGCTCGGCCATCCAGCACGCCCACCAAAAGGGAGTCATTCACCGCGATCTGAAACCGTCGAACATCCTCGTCAGCCTCGTCGACGACGTGCCCGTTCCCAAGGTCATCGATTTCGGCATCGC
>CAMLSH010000194.1 GCA_946482625.1 uncultured Opitutaceae bacterium | reverse complement strand
TCTACCTTTCCTCAGAACTTCGCACCTTCACGTCTTTGCGATTCAAAACGCCGAACTCCGCGCCCTCCGCGTCTCCGCGGTAAACTCCGAACTCAGTCTCATTCCCCCTTCCGTTTCCAGCCTTCCTGAGTTCCAGATAAAGATCTCCGACTTCATGCCCTCCACCTCCCGCCACCCGTGAGCCCCCCGCCCTCAGACCAAAACCGCGTGGGCAACGCCCTTTACGCGGCCATCCTCGATATCGGCTCCAACTCGATCAAAATCCTGATCGCCCGCCGCGACGCCACCACCGGCCTGCTCACTGCCGAGAAATACAAAACCCTCGACGCCCGCATCAGCGCCGGCATCAGCAAAGCCGAACCCCGCCTCAGCGAAGACGGCATGACCCGCGGCCTCGCCGCCATCCAGGAACTCCTCGCCGACGCCGCGCCCTTCACGCCCATCAAGACGATCCTCGTCGCCACCAGCGCCGTCCGCGACGCCGCCAACGGCTCCGAGTTCCGCCAGCGCGTCCTCACCGCCACCGGCCACACCATCCGCATCCTCTCGGGCGACGAAGAAGCCGCCCTCATCGGCCGCGGCCTCACCTGCGACCCCGCGCTCACCCACCTCCGCGACTTCTACGTCTTCGATCTCGGCGGCGGCTCCCTCGAATGCCTCGCCTTCCGCGACCGCCAGATCACCCAGGCCGTCAGCCTCCAACTCGGCTGCGTCCGCCTCACCGAACGCTTCATCACCGATCCGTCGATGCCGCTCTCCCCCGAAAACCTCGCCCGCATCGCCGCCCACACCCACGACGTTTTCGCTCAACACAACTTCCGCTTCGACCTTCCGCCCACTGCCGCCGCCATCGGCACCGGCGGCACCGTAACGACCGCCCGCACCATCCTCGGCTCCCGCGACAACCTCGCCCTCGCCGACACTGATCCCTTCGTATCCGCCGTCCAACTTCGCGAACTCCTCGATCTCACCGCCCGCCAGCCGCTCGCGCAACGCCGCCAGATCCCCGGCCTCCCGCCCGGCCGCGCCGACGTCTTCCCCACCGCGCTCATCACCCTGCTTGCCGTCACCGACCTCGGCCACTTCCCCGGCCTCCACAACTCCCTCAACAACCTCCGCTGGGGCCTCGCCGCCGAAGCCCTCGCTTGAGCCGCATCTCCGCGCCGTTTCAGAACGTAGCCGTGCTTGTTAAAGCGTGGCCTTCGCCAGCCCCGCTCCACGCCCAAAAACTCTGCCTTCCCATGATACTCCGCCCACTACTCTCCGTCCTCGCCGCCTGTCTCGCGCCACTCTCCATCGCCGCTGAACCTTCTCCCGCCGCTCCCGTTCCGCCAAAACCACCCGCCATCCGCGCCCTCCTCATCACCGGCGGCTGCTGCCACGACTATCCGACCCAAACGAAACTCCTCACCACCGCCGTCGAGAAACTCGCCGCGGTGGAGTGGACCATCGTCAACGACGGCGGCACCGGCACCCGCGCCGAACTCGCCCTCTACGACAACCCCCGCTGGGCCGAACCCTACGATATCATTGTCCACAACGCCTGCTTCGCTGACACCACCTCACCCGAGCATATCCGGAAAATCACGACAGCCCACCGCGTCGGCAAACCCGCCCTCGTCATCCACTGCGCCATGCACACCTACCGCGCGGCCCAGATCGACGACTGGCGCGAATTCCTCGGCGTCACCAGCCACCGCCACGATCACGAAAGCCGCTACCTCGTCCGCCCCGTCGCGCCCGCTCACCCCGCGCTGAAAGATTTTCCCGACACCTGGCTCACTCCGCGCGACGAACTCTACATCATCGAAAAACACTGGCCCACCGCCACCACCCTCGCTGTCTCCACCAGCGAGAAAGACGGCAAAGATTATCCGGTGATCTGGATCAACGACTACCACGGCACCCGCGTCTTCGGCACCACCTTCGGCCACGGCAACGCGACGTGGGAAGACCCCGTCTTCCAAACCCTCCTCGCGAGAGGCCTCCTCTGGGCCGCCGGCCGCGAAGAATAATCAAAGCGCGCCACCGAGATGAAACACGCCGTCTCGGCATTGTTACTTGCCGGACCTCATCTCCCGAAAATCGCCGCGTCGCTTATCTACATGAGTTTCCAATGAAGAAAAAGCCGGACCAGCCGTCACAGCGCAACGCCTCAACTGGCAGGCTGCGAGTTTCGCGTCGCCAACTCGGCGAGGCAGAACGGAGATCGTCCGACAAAACATGAAGGAAGACTCCGGCAGACTGGCGTTCGTTGACGACTTCTTGAGCTACGAGTCAGCGACGCATGGCTCGTGGCGCTTGGATGCATCCTCGATACGCCTCATCGGCGAGTTCACGAACCAGTCTGGCCCAGCCATGGACGACTACTTTCTCGTGTTTCTCAGGAGCGGTGAGAACGGCTGGTATGACGCTTCATTTTATTGCGAGGGCCGTGAAGACGCCTGGAAGGCACTGACCGCACGTTTTCGTGGTTTAGCGCAGCCAGGCCTCTGCAATTCCGCGGATTTCAAAAGCCGTGTACTTTGGCCCACAACGCACGCCGCCATACCTTTGTTTGAGTTCCGGCCGATGAGAAGAGGTGATCGGTGGCACCACCGACTACTTGACCGCCTGTTTCCTCCTTTCGCGGTCGAGACGATATTGATGCCCGAGTTCACCGAAGGGGCAGACCAGATGCCCTCAACGAGGGCCGTTTCGAATTTGAAGCCGCCAGCTCGCCGACCCTGACGAGAGAAAATTATCCACCGTCTCGAGGCCTCAATCCGCGATGGGCTCGCCTTGCGCCACTAGCTGCGCAAGGCCGCTTCGCACATCTCTAACCCGAGCGATTGAGCGAGCCTCACCCAAGATCACGCGCGCGCGTCCTCGTTCGCTCACGTGAGCATCCTCTTTCTCCACTCAAACCTTCACGTCGTCAGGAATCTCCAGGCAACGCGTACCGAAACGCATCAGCAGCGTCTGGCTGAATCCCATTTCCTCCAGCTCTTCGATCGAGGATCTCACGCACAAAATTATCCGCCCATGCGGCTTCGATACGTAGGTCGTCAACGCGGCCTGCGCCGACACCGAGAGCTCCGCCGCCGACGGAATGATGATCACGTACTCCTTCGACAGGCCTTCGAGAATTTCCAATCCGCCCTCGGCCGGAAGATTCACCAGCGCCTGTGTGGAATCCCCCACAAGCCGGTTGATGATCTCCGCAAACGGCGCGTCCGGGCCGCCCAACAACGTGAGCGTGTTCGGAAAATTGCGCACGCGCTCCAGTTCTTTGTCGAACGCGCTCACCTCCGCCTTTTTCGCCGCCGCCGCCCCGGCTCCTCCGCTCAGCAGTTCGTGGATTTTATTCCTCAACGTTTTTGGGTCCACCGGCTTCCCGTAAATCTCAGCCACTTTTAGCGTTTTGTACTCCGCCGCCAGCTGCGGCGAAACCGTACCGGAAACGACGATCGCCGGGATCGCCGACTTCTCGCGCAAACGTTTCAGCACCGCCGTCCCGCTCGCGTGCGGCATGTCGTGATCGAGCAGCACCAGATCGAAGGTCGTGCGCCCGAGATGGGCCAGCGCCTCGCGGCCGTCGTGCGCCTGAGCCACCTCATGCCCTTGGTTCGTCAGCAAAATAGAAAGAACCGTGCGGCACACGGTGGAGTCGTCAGCAATCAGGATTTTGGCCATAAACAGACCAACCGATAATCGAGCCAACGGCTCCGTTGCAAACATCAGCTTTCGATTGTCACCCATTCAGTCGCTAACGTCGTTCCGGGGTGTGACCGAAAATCCGGATTTCTCGGCGAATAACTTTCGCACGCGGCACTTCACTGATCTGCACACCCGCGCTCGATCGCACAAGGGGCCCACGCGCACACCCGGTCCAAGTTGCACTTGGCGCATCCGCCTCTTCTCGCTCAGCTTCCCCACGATGAACCTTGCGCCGCCCTCGCGTCCCTCCGCCCTTCGCGACGCGTTCGTGTCGGCCTTGCTCGGCCTGCGCGACGGCTTCTCGCTCCGCATGATCGCCTTTTCCCTCGGCCTTTGGGCCGGCGCGCTCCTGCTCTGGACCGCGATCCTCGTCTTCGCCTGGACGCAGGTGAAAGCTTTCGCAGCGTTCGTCACCGCTTGGTCACTACTCGGAGTTTTCCGCCTCTTTCCGACCTGGCTGCCCGCCTCCGCTCAGGCAAAAATCACCGGCGTCCCGCTTGCCGAGGGCGCGAACTCCCTGCTCGGCCCCATCACCTTCGGCACCTCCACGTGGATCGTACTCGTCCTGCTGATCCTCATCGCGGTGTACGCCACCGTCCGCATCGCCGTGGAATTCTGGCTAATGCCCGTCATCCGCAAAGTCGTCGAAAAACATTACCCGCCCTTTCCGCCGCACCCGCCCTACAGCTTGCTCTACTCAGTCACCAATGTCGCCAAAACCGGCGCGCTCGCGGTCGTCCTCGGGCTCCCCTTTCTACTGATCCCGGTGGCGAACGTCGTGCTCCTCTTCGTCCTCTTCGGCTACCTGAACGTCCGCACGCTCGTGAACGAGGCCCTCGACGGCCTCGCCTCCCGCGAAGAGCAACGCGTGCTCATCCGCCGCGCGCGCCTCCGTATGATCTTTCTGGGCACACTCCTCGGCGGCGCTCCGGCGATCCCGGTCCTCGGCCTGATGACCCCCGCCTGGGTCGGCGCCGCCACCTGCCACCTGTACCTGCGAGAACTCGCGCGGCTGCGCGCCGATGAGAAAAAAATCCAGCCGGCCCTGGAGCGCTAAAGCGCCCGCTCCTGCCCGGATCGCGGATCGGCAACACTCGGCGCCGCCTAAGAACTTCAGCGTCATCGACTCCTGCCTCCACCTTCGCGGACTAGCCGCAGGGCTCATCGCGGCGCCGTTTCGCGCCCGCACCGCGCCGCTCGTAGCGGCTTCATTTTGTCCATTGCCAACCACCCCGTCGCCTTTTGACGCTTGAGCTTCCATGGCGGCTCCAGCTTCCCCCTTCGTTTCGTCGCGTCGTTTAATCTCAGCTTTCCGGCGGTCTTGTTTCGGAATGCTCCTTCTCGCCCACCTCACGACGGCCTTCGCCGCGAAGTGGGCTCCCATCCCGGCGGAGGACCTCGCCGCGACGACCCCGACGGTCGATCCCGATGCGGGCGCGGAGATTCTGTTTCGCGAAGTCGTCATCACTCACGATTCGGTCGATTCGTTCGTCTATGAGTACCATGTCCGCGCGAAGATCTTTTCCGAACGCGGCATCGAGAGCTTCGCCAAGATCGACATTCCCTACGACAACGACAGCACGATCCGCGGCATCGCTGTCCGTACCGTAAAACCCGACGGGCAAATCCTCGAACTCGGCAAAAAAGACATCTACGACCGCGAGATCCTTCGCGCCGGCAAAGACCGCGTCAAAGTGCGCTCCTTCTCCCCCGCCGGCCTCGAACCCGGCGCCATTGTCGAGTACACCTACACCGAACTCCGCGAACGCTGGCAGTGGTACGTCTCCATGTACTTTCAGAGCGAACTCCCCGCCCGCCGCGTCCGTTATAAGTTCCGGATGATCGACCTAAGCACCCTCGCCGCCGTCGACAGCGCAAAACTCACCGCCCGCGCCGTTCCTTTCAATCTCCCGCTCCCTGCCATGAAACCAGATGGCGACGGCTACTACACCTTCGACCAGCACAACGTACTCGCCGCCAAAGAAGAACCGTTTTCGCCCCCGCGCCTCAACACCGAGTCCGCCCTGATCGTTTGCTACAGCCTCGATGCGCGCATCGCGCCCCAGCTCTACTGGAGCCGCGAGGGGAAAAAACTCCACACGCGGATGCTCAAGGAAACCAAGGCGACCAAACTCGTCACCACCACCCTCGACAGCATCGTCGCACCGGCCGACACGCCCGAAGAAAAACTTCGCAAGCTCTACGATTTTTGCCGCACGAAACTCCTCAACCGCGCCAGCCCCGTCGCCGGCTTTACCCAGGCCCAGCGCGAAAAATTCAAGAGCAACGAAACCGTCACCGACACGCTCAAAGCGGGCCACGGCACCGGTGAAGACCTCAACGCCGCCTTCGTCGCCCTCGCCCGCGCCGCCGGTTTCGATGCCCGCTACGCCGCCGTCGGCGACCGATCCTTTCTCAACTTCGACGCCAGCATCACCGAACCCTTCATGACGAGCGATCTGATCGCCGCCGTGCAGATCGACGGCCAGTGGTCGTTCTTCGATCCCGGCGTCCTCTATCTTCCCTACGCCACACCTCACTGGCGCAACACCGGAACCGGCGTCCTCATCCCCGCACCGAAGGACGCAACCGTCATCGCCATCCAGCCCGCACCGCCCGAAGTTTCCCCGCTGAAGCGCAAAGCCGTCTTCGCCCTCGACGCCGACGGCACCCTCGAAGGCGACGTCACCGTGGAGTACGACGGCCATCAAGCCTACTCGAAGAAATGGACGCTTCACGACAAAGGAGCCACCGAGCTGACCGAGTACATTCGCGATGAAATCCGCGAAAACCTCCCGCTCTCCGAGCTCACCGAAGTCAAAGTCGAAAACGCCGCCAATCCTCTCGCGCCGCTCAAGATCGCATTCCACCTCCGCGTCCCCGAATACGCGGACCGGACCGGCTCCCGGCTTTTTCTTCAGCCTGCCGTATTTCAAAAAAACATACCCACCCCGCTCGCCGAAAAGTCCCGCCGGACCGCCGTCGCGTTTAACTACGCCTACAGCATCGCCGACGAGGTCCGCATCACCCCGCCCGCCGGTTACGAACTCGAGCAAGCCAGTTCTCCCGGCTCCCTCGATCTCGGCGCCCTCGGAACCTACACCTCCGGCCTCGGCGTAGCGAAGAGCACCGGCGCCCTCGTCTATCACCGCAAATTCATGCTGAAGGGCATTCACATCGCGCTCCAATACTATGGACCCGTCCGGGACGCCTTCGAACTCATCCACGCGCGCGACGCCCACACCGTGACCCTCCGCCGCAAACCCGCCGCCGGCGAAACCGCTCCCTCCACGCCGCCCGCGTCCGCCCCGGCTCCCGCCGCTCCAAACCCGGCACCCACGGCGGACCCAGCCCCGGCCGCTTCCTGAGCTCATCTTCCACCACCGTCCGCCTGCTTCAGCTCCTTCGCCGTCCACGCTTCGCCATACCATGTCGCGCCTCCTTCGCCTCCTCGCGCCCGTTCTGCTCGCCCTTTCCCTCGCAGCCACCGCCACCGCCAAACCACCCGCCTGGCTCACCGCGCTCGCGCCCCGGCCTCCGGCCATGGAGTATGGAGATGCCAAATACGCCGTGCTTCTCGACGAAGCCGACTTCACCCTCGATAAAACCGG
>CAMLSH010000193.1 GCA_946482625.1 uncultured Opitutaceae bacterium | reverse complement strand
TGCGACGGGTGGTGGGTTGATTTGGGGACGACTTTTGTTTTTTGTGCCGGTTGATGTCGCTAGATCCCAAGTCCCTCGTGTCGTCTGCGCCGTTGAATATCAACGATGTTGAGCTTGCGGAGTGGTTGCGGCGCGGAATCGACGAACATGCCATCGTGGCGATCACGGATGCCAAGGGCGTGATCGTTTTTGCGAACGACCGGTTTTGCGAGGTCTCCGGCTATGCGCGCGGGGAGCTGGTGGGGAAAACGCATCGGATCCTGAAATCGGGGGCGCATCCGGACGAGTTTTACGCGGAGATGTGGCGGGTGATCTCCGCGGGGCGGGTGTGGCGGGGGCTCATCTGCAACCGGGCCAAGGGCGGCCATGTGTATTGGGTGGAGAGCACGCTGGTGCCGTTGCACGGCGAGGATGGACGGCCGAAGTTCTATCTGGCGTTGCGGACGGATGTGACGTCGCTGAAGCAGGCGGAGGAAAAAAATGCGCGGCTGGCGGCGGAGGTGACGGCCCGCGCGAACGAGTTGAGGCAGACGCAGGCGCAGTTGGCGTTGTTCTCGGAGCAGGCGCCGATCGGTTTGAGCTGGCGCGAGATCGACCGCGAGGGGCAGCCGGGCGCGAACCACGTGAACAGCAAATTTTGCGAGCTCATCGGGATGACGGAGGCGGAGGCGCGCGACATCGAAAACGTGCGCCGGGTCACGCATCCGGATGACTGGGCGGTGCAGGAAAAGCTGACGCGCGAGCTGTATCAAGGAACCCGCGACCGCTTCACCTTGGATAAACGTTATCTGCACCGGGATGGGAAGGTGGTGTGGACGACGCTCACGGTGGTGGTTTTGCGCGATGGAGCGGGGCATGTGACCCACCATTTCGCGATGCTGGAGGACATCACGGCGCGGCGGGCCGCGGAGGACGAATTGCGGCGGAGCGAGTCGCGCTGGCGCACGTACCTGAGCACGGCCAGCGAGATCCTTTACGCGCTCACGCCGGAGCACCGGTTCAAATTCGTATCGCAGGCCTGGACGACGAAGCTGGGGCATGCGACGGAGCGGGTGATCGGGCGGGAGTTCACGGAGTTCGTGCATGCGGAGGACAAGGACGCGTGCCGGCAATTCATCAGCGCGGTGATGGCGGGGGAGCCGCACGCCAATCTCGTCGAGTATCGGATGCGGCACGCGGACGGGCGGTGGGTGTGGCACGCGTCGACGGGCTCGGCGTATATCGACCGGGACGGACGGCATGCGTATTTCGGCGTGGGGCGGGACATCAGTCTGCGGCGGCAGGCGCAGGACGAGTTGAAGGCATCGCTGGCTCGCCGCGAGGAGCTGGAGCGGATCATCGACCGTTCGCCGTCGGTGGTGGTGTTGTGGCGCGCGGACGCCGGGCAGTGGCCGGTGGAGTTTGTCTCGGCGAGCATCAAACAATTTGGATACACGCCGGAGCAGTTCGTCGGACGGCAGCTTTTGTTCACCGACATCACGCATCCGCAGGATCGTGAGCGCGTGCTGGCCGAAGTGGCGGCGCATGCGGAGGCGGGCGATGCGGAGTACAATCAGAGTTATCGCATCGTGTGTGCCGATGGATCGGTGCGCTGGGTGGACGATCACACGGTCGTGCGGCGCGATGCCGGCGGCAGGGTGACGCATCACGAAGGCATGCTCAGCGATGCGACGACGCGCGTGCAGGCGGAGGAAGCCGAACGGTCAGCGCGCGAGCGCGATCTGCGGGTGGCGGCGGATATCCAGCAACACCTGCGGCCGCGGTTGTTTCCCGATTTGAGCGAGGTGGAGATCGAGATGTTTTCGACGAGCACGATGCACATCGGCGGAGATTATTTCGACGTGCTGAAAGTGGATGAGCGCCACTGGGCGTTCGTGATCGCGGATGTGTCGGGCAAGGGCGCGGGCGCGGCGTTGATGATGGCCGAGTGCCGGGCGACCCTGCGGTTGTGCGCGGCGGGCGAGCTGAGCCCGGCGACCGTGATCCGGCGGCTGAATCGGGCGATCCAGCCGGACATGCGGCCCGGGATGTTCATCGCGCTTTTCTACGGCATTTTGAATCTGGATACGAACGCGCTGCGTTATGTGCGCGCCGGTCACGAAGACATGCTGCTCGTGCGCAAAGGCGCGTCCGCGCCGGAGCTGTTGCAAGGCGAAGGGCTGGCGGTGGGGCTCGATGACGGGGCGATTTTCGACGACATGATCGAGGAGCGGGAAGTGGCGTTGAACCCGGGCGACTTGGTCGCGCTCTACACCGACGGCATCACCGAGGCGCGCAATCCGGCGGGCGACGAATTTGGCCGCGACCGGCTCGCGGCGGCCTTGCTGCGCAACGAGGAACGGCCGCTAAGCGAAGTGGTGAAACGAGTGGACCGTTTCGCGCGTCAATTTTCGGCGCTGGTGCCGCGTCACGACGACAGCACGATGTTGTTGTTCCGGCCACGATGACGCGAATGCCGCGCAGGACGCGGTGCTCGCGTCAGTTTAGGTTTTAAGTGGGAAGTTGAAGGAAGGGCGGCCGGCGAAGTCTCGGCGCGAGGGGACGGTGCTGACAAAGAAGTAAGACAAAGAACAAAGAGAACAGTGTGGAAGATGGGCGGGTGGCTTGCGGAGCGGAGCGAGCGCGGCATTTTCTGCGCGCATGAAATTCGACGTGGTCATCGCCGGTGGTGGATTTGCGGGAGCGTATTGCGCGAAGGTGCTGGGCAAGGCGCTCGGCGCGGCGGGGCTGAAACGCGTGGCGTTGATCGCGGAGCGCAATGTACTCGTTTTCCAGCCGATGCTGGCGGAGGTCGCGGGTGCGGCGCTCTCGCCGCTCGATGTGGTGAATCCGCTCCGGCAGTTTTGCCGCAACGTGGATGTGCTGCAGGGGACGATTCACAAAATCCAGTGGGCGGAAAAGCGGCTCGAACTGGATGGGGGGCGATTCACGCGGAACCATGTGGTGGAATTCGATCACCTGGTGATGACGCTGGGCAGCGTGACGGACATGACACGCGTTCCGGGGATGACCGATCACGCGTGGCCCATGAAAAACGTGGCGGACGCGCTGCGGCTGCGGGCGGCGATCATCAACCGGCTGGAGGAAGCGAATCTGGTGGAGGAGGCGGAACTGCGGCAGCGGTTGATGACGTTTGTGGTGGTCGGCGGCGGTTACACAGGCGTGGAGACGGCGGGGCAGTTGATGGATCTGCTGCGCGAGGTGCGGCATCTGTATGCGAATCTCCGTGACACGAAGCCGAGGGTGATTCTCGCGCACAGCCGCGGGCATTTGTTGGAGGAAATCGGAGAGAAGCTGGGCGACTATGCGCAGCGGGTGCTGGAGAGGCGGGGCATGGAAGTGCGGCTGAACACGCGTGTGACCGAGGTGACGGCGTCGAAGGTGATTTTGCAGGACGGGGGATTTATCGAGGCGCACACGGTGGTCTGTACCGTGGGCAATGCGCCGAGCCCGGTGGTGGTGGATTTGTGCAAGCAGGTGGGCGTGGTGGCAGACAAAGGTCGCGTGCCGGTGGATGCGACAATGCGGGTGCCGAGCGTGGCCAAGCTGTGGGCGGCAGGGGACTGCGCGGCGGTGCCGTGGAACGACAAAGGAGAGATCAAGATCGCGCCACCGACAGCGCAGTTCGCGATGCGACAGGGAAAACAGCTGGGCGAAAACCTGGCGCGAATCCTCCGTGGAGAACGCGGTGAGCCGCGGCCGTTTGCTTATCGTTACATGGGGCAGCTCGCGACGGTCGGCGAACGGGAGGCGGTGGCCGAGGTGTTCGGGATGCACTTCTCGGGATTCATCGCGTGGTGGATGTGGCGGACGATCTATCTGGCGAAACTGCCGGGCGTGATGCGGCGGCTGCGGGTGACGATCGACTGGACGTTCGATTTGTTTTTCGCGCGCGACATCAGCCTGGTGCTGCCGCCGGCGGAGGACATTTTGCGGGCGATACATTTGGAGCAGGGCGAGAGCCTTTTCGAGGCGGGGCAGAAGGTGCGGGCGTTCTTCGTGGTGAAGCGCGGATCGGTCGCGCTGCAGGAGGCGGGTGGCGAGGTGCAGGTGATACCGGCGGGCGGAGTGATCGATCAGGCGTTTGCGAATGGCGACGGATTGTGGGCGTCGGGTGCGGCGGCGGCCGAGAGCACGGACGTCGTGGTGATCCGGGGACGCGCGTTGGAGATGCTCAAAAAAGATCTGCGACTGGTGCGGCGGTGACGTCGTGGCGGAGAGCGGGTTTTGGTGGGGCAGGAATCGCGGAGGAGGCGGCGAAATAAAAAGGACGGCCACGAGCTAGCGGTCGTCCTTGGAAGAACAGATGGGATTAAGGAGCCGCGCGCTTCCCTGGGAGGATCAGAGCGGCGGCACCCAGCCGCCGAGGACGTTGGATTTTGAATACGTGGCAGCCTGAGCGGCGGTCAGACGGACGACCCAGGAGGAGCGGGTGGAGAGGTTGATGGCGGCGCCGGCGGGGGTCTTGCTGCCGTATTCGGCGGCGCGGCAGGTGGCTTCGCGGCCGTCCCATGGGCTCCAGCCGGCGGCGGTGATGTGAGCGTCCATCGTGCAGTTGATGTAGGCGGTCTGGCCGTAGGGATACCACGGGCGCATCAGTGTGGAGCTGTTGTTGGGAACGTTGCTTGAGCGAGTGATGGTGCAGCCGCTGAAGACGAAGCCGTACGTCACGTCTTGGGGTGTGCTGGGAGCGCAGTCCACGCCGCCGGTCGAACGGACTTGGCGGATGTTAGTGGTTTCGAAGAAGGCGGTGCCGCCGCTGTAGATGTAATCAACGCAGCCGCGGATTTCGCAGTATTTGCAGTAAACGAGTGCGCCATTCCAGATGGCGAAAGTGTCCTGCCAGCCGTTGATGTAGCAGCGGTAGAACTCGACGCGCTTGCTGTTGACCCGAACGGCGTGGCTGGTGGTGGAGCCGCTGAGCAGGGTGTTGCGGATCGTCATATACGAGATCGTAATGTCCGTGCCGTTGACGGTGAGGGAGGTCTGGTCGGCGCCGGAGGAAAGGATGACGCCGGTCTGGCTGGCGCCGACGAGGCGGAGGTTGGTTTTAGAGGACGCGATGGTGACCTGTTCGTTGTAGGTGCCGTTGGCGATGTTGATGATGTCACCGGATACGGCGGCGTTTACGGCGGCCTGGATGGTGGGGTATTGGGACGGAACGCTGCGGGTGGCGGCGGAGAGCGCGGTCGCAAACGTGGCGACGGCGACGAGGAGGAGCAGGAGACGTTTCATATTTTTGGGTGGGTGGGTGTTTGCTGAGGGGATGGGTTTTGATCGGATTTCGGAGGAGCGCCTCCGCTCCTGCGGTCAGTGTGGATCTGGCTGGAGAGAGGAGAGCGCGAGTTCGCGCGTTTCGGGGCGGAGGGCGGGGGAATTCAGGGCGTAACTACGCGCGGCCTCGGGATCGCGCGCGGCCCAGAGCTGGATGAGATCGAGGAGCGTGTCGGCGCGGAGTTGGGGATCGACGATGCTCTCGGCCCAGCTGGCCGCGACGTCGGGTTTTTTCTCCACGATCACCGGCGTGGTCGCGACGGCGGCGGCGCCCGCATCGAGGTCGCGGCTGGGGTCGAGGCGATCCATCCAGGCGGAGGCTGCGACGGGGTCGAGGGAGACCCATTGTTGCAGGCCGTCGCGGAGGGCTGACGCGCGCATCTCAGAGGACGGGAGTTTTTCAGCGCAGGCAACGAGTGCGGCGGGATCGCTCGCGGCCCAGCCGGTGACGACGCCTTGAAGGGCTTCGGTGCGGGCGGTGGCATCGTCGAGATTGCCGGCCGCAGCGAGAGCGGTGTCGGGTTGATAGCGGGCCCACTGCGAAAAGGCGGTGGAGAGCCAGTGGGCTCGGAAATCCCCTGGGGCGGTGGCGGCGAATTGCGCGGCGAGATTGAAGTGGCCGGCGCGGGCGAAGGCGGTGACGAGTGCGTTGCCGTGATCGCTTTGGAGGAGAGGATCGGAGGCGCAGAGAAGGTTTGCGGCCTGAAGCGCGGCGCCGGGGTTAGCGATGGCGGCGGTGAGGAGGGTTTCTGCGGCGAGGCGGCGTTCGCCGAGGCGGACGTGGTCGAGTGTCCAGCGGGCGGCGGCGAGCGGATCGCGAGAGCCCCAGCCGTGGAGAGCGGCGCGGATGAATTCATCGCGCTGGCGGGGAGTCGGTGCGGTTTGGGCGAGTTCCAGCGCGAGCGTGGGATCGGTGGCGGCGAGGGAGCGGAGGGAGGCGAGGAGTGTTTGCTCGGTGGCGGGTGAGGATGGGGAGGCGAGAAGGGTTTTCCAGTCGGAGGGCGTGAGTGCGTGGGTGAGTGGAGCGAAGTCGGAAGAGAATGCGGAGGTGTTGTTTGAGATCGCGGAAACGCGGAGGGGCGGAAGCGCGGAAGGAGATGAGGACGCGGAGGCGGCGAGCGAGGGGACCGATGGTGCAGGGATGGCGTGGCGGCCGGCGATGTAACCGATTGTTGAACACGCGAGGGCGCCGAGGAGAAGTGCGGGAGAGCGGAGGGCGCGGGTGGGCATGGGCGTGGGGGCAGAGCGGATGGATGGTCTTGTGTAGGTGTTCGCTTGGGTGGGAGCTGCCCCGGCGAGTTGAGAAAGGGGCGCGAGCCGCCGAGGCGGCTCGGCGAACGCGGTGCCGAGGTACCGCAGTCCAAAAAAGAAGGCGCGCGTGTGGGACGGAGCAGGCGAGGGCGCGCTGCGGGGTTGGCGAGGTTGGCGGTGCGAGCAGGCCGTCGGTGGATCGGAGCGGGGAAAGCGATTTGAGCGCTAATCGGCGCGTTAGGGATAACGCGCCCTACCTTTCGGAGGGCGCGTGTGAGCGCGGTGGTGCACGGGTGGTCAGCGGTTGCCGGCGCCGTTTTTGACGCGGGTGGGGACGTTGGTGGTGGCGTCGAGCGTGTAGCCGTAATTGGGCGTGAATACACTGTCGTTGCTGGTGACCATGCGGCCGGTGCAGTTGTTGAAGATGTTGCCGACGGTCTTGAGCTTGCCGCTGTTTTCTTTGTTCAGCGGGTTGGCGACGCCGTTGTAGTAGTTATTCTCGCTCAGCATCTGGGTGACGTTGCGGGCGGTGGTGCAGTAGTCGTTGCCGGCGCAGTCCCAGTAGTTGTTGTACATGTGGCAGGGGCCAAAGCGGTCGGCGGGCATGCGTTGTTTGCAGCCGGTGCTCCACCAGTTGTGATGGAAGGTGATGCGGTAGCCGCCGGTGTCGGTGTCGGAGGAGCCGACGAGATTGGAGAAATTATGGCCGTTGTTGCGCGTGTAGTAGAATTTGCACCACGAGACGGTGATGAGATCGGAGCCCTTGGCGATATCGAGGTTCCCGTCGGTGCAGTCGTAGATGGTGCACT
>CAMLSH010000192.1 GCA_946482625.1 uncultured Opitutaceae bacterium | reverse complement strand
TTGGGCGCGAAGAAGCGGGTGAGCTGAGAGAGGTCGTCGCCGGCGGTGACGATGGGGAGTTCGGCTTCGCCGTCTCGCGTCTGAGCGAGGCCGACAGTGGCGGCGAGGCCGTTGCAGAGACATTTGCGGCCAACGGTATCGGCTTCTTCACCACCCTTGCGGACGAAGTCGGCCACGGGTTCGGCAGCGCAGCGGTAGCCGACGGAGCCGTCGGGGCGGCGGAAGAGCTGGCGCAGATAACCGAGGTCGCAGATACGCTGGCGTTTCGCGTAGGCGGCGGCGTCGGAGAGCGTTTGCGTGAGCTGGGCGATCTTGAAAGGGAAGCCGGTGGGCGAGGCGAGCGGGTCGGTGTGAACGCGGGCGGTGCCGGCGCGGATGAGTTCGCGGAGGCGGCGTTTGAGGTCGGGGAAGATGCCGGATTCTTCGCAAAGAGCGAAGGCGGTCCCGACCTGGACACCGGCGGCGCCGTGAGCGCGGGCTTCGTCGACTTTGGCGCGCGAGGAAAACGCGCCGGCGAGCCAGAAGGGAAGGCCGAGTTCGCGGATCTTGGGTAGATCGGGAAGATCGCGCGGGCCGTAGACGGGTTCGCCAATCGGAGAGAGCTGCATCGGGCCGCGGGGCGGGGCGTTGTGGCCGCCGGCGACGGAGCCTTCGACGATGAAGCCGTCGACTTGGCCGTTGGATTTTTTTGCGAGCGTGAGGGCGAGCGTGGCGGAGGAGACGATGGCCAGGAAACGCGGGCGGGGGAGGACCGGCACCGCGGTGGGGAACAGGAGGCGCGGATCGAAGTGCATGACGGCGTCGGGCGCGTCGGGGGCGGAGCCTTCGATATCGATTTTGAGCGAAGCGGATTCGCCGCGGGCGAAACTATCGAGGATGCCAGGGATGGAGCGCGGGATGCCGGCGCCCATGAGCACGTAGTCGACGCCGGCGAGCATGGCGCCGTAGAGCGACGGGAGCGTGGGCAGCTGGATTTTTTCGAGCAGGTTGATGCCGACGGCTCCGGCGTGGCCTTCTTTAGCGAGGAAAACTTCGACGAAACACGCGAGCACTGTGAGCTCGAGAAGGGAGCGCGGCGGCTGCAGGGTGGGCATCGCGGTGGGCTTGAACGGGACGCCGGGAGGAAGTCCGCCGGGGACGTAATATTCCTGCCAGACGCGTTCGGCGATCGCGGGGATCGGGAAATGATCGAAGGCGCGGCGCAGGTCGCCGGTCGGGTCTCCTTGCTGGAGTATCCGGATCTGGACGACGGGAAGCAGGGTGCCGGAGACAACGCCGAGTTGACCGGTGAGCGAGACGGCGCGGGCGAGGCGCCAGTTGGAGACGGCGACGCCCATGCCGCCTTGGATGATGATCGGATTTGTCATGCGGAGGAACGCGAAGGATCCGCCGCGCGGAGCGGCAAAGGAGCCAAGGCAACCCGACGTTAGCCAGCGGGGTTCCCTGAGGGAAGGCCGGTCACCGCGCGCGGCTGGTCAAAGACTACGCAGATTTTGTGGAGCGGAAAGCGGAGGCGGGGACGCTGGAAAAGAAAAAGTTGTGGAGCGCGGCGGATATGCCTGGCGGACGGCGTCGGGCGAGCCGGGGAAGGAGCTTCGGCTGGGCGGGCTTTGTCTGGGGTCGCATCCGGGCGGTGGAGCTGACCGTACAATGAGGTGATATGGTTTTCGTCGGCGATTCAGCGCTTGGCTTCAGAGAGCAGTTCCTTCTCAAGTTCGCCGGAGCGAAGCGCACCTCGATGGACCAACCTCAGCAACCCACGGGAGACGACCCCGGCCGCGAAGCGGCGAGGCTTGTGGCTGCCATGGCGAAAGGCGACCGGGATGCGCTGGCGCGGCTTTACGACCAGCTGTCGAGGCCGGTGTATTCACTTGTTTACCGGCTGTTGGGCGATGCGGCGGAAGCGCAGGATGTCGTGCAGGATATTTTCCTTCAGGTCTGGCGCACGGCCGCGGAGTACGAGACGACGCGCGGGTCGGTGTTTTCGTGGATCGTGACGCTGGCGCGAAACCGGGCGATTGACCGGCTGCGCATGCGCCGTCGGCGGACGGAGTTGTTGGAAGAAGCGGCGCCTGATCTGCAACCGGCGAATGGCCGGGCGCCGGATAGCGCGGATGCGCTGGGGTTGCGCGAGCAGGCGGAGGCGGTGCGCGCCGCGCTTGGCCGACTGCCCGACGATCAGAAGCAGGCCATCGAACTCGCCTACTTCGGCAGTCTCACACAGCAAGAGATTGCCCAGCGTCTCAACGAACCGTTAGGCACGATCAAGGCCCGTATCCGCCGCGGTCTTCTGCGGCTCAAAAGCGAGCTGCCCGTCAAACCATGATCACGGAACGCCAAGAAGAACTCGCTGCGTTGTACGTCCTGGGCCTGTTGGAAGGCGGGGAGCTTCGTGCGTTCGAGGCGGAGCTCGCGGGGAATCGCGAGCTGGAGGCGTTTGTCGCCGGGCTCGGAGGCACTGCGGCGAGTCTCTCGCTTGCCGCCCCCGAAGTCGCGCCGCCGCCGGAGTTGCGTCAGCGCGTGCTCGATGCGGCGGCGGAAGAACCGGCGCGTAGCGAGGCGTTCGCGCCGATGCGTTTTGTCCCGTGGGGAATTGCGGCCGCGCTCGCGCTGGCGAGCGGGGTGCTCGGCTATCGCAATGCGGAGTTGCGCGAGAAAAACGAGACGTTGCAAACCGAGCGCCGCCAGGCGGAGGAAGTGTTCCGAGCCGCACGCGAAGGACTCCTCGAGCGTTCGTTGATGGCTGAAAAACTCGTGGCGGAACTCGGCGAACGGCTGCGGCGTTCCGAGGATCTTGCACGGCTCAAGGTCGCGGCATTGGCGTCGCTTGCCGGGAACACGAAGGAGGCGCAGGCCATTGCGGTCTGGGACCCGGAGCAGCAGGCCGGGTTGCTCACCTTCGACAAGATGCCCGTCATCGGAGACAAGCAGGATTATCAAATCTGGGTGGTGGATCCGGCGTACCCGAATCCGGTTAACGGCGGTGTTTTCAAAGTGGATGAAGAAGGCCGGGCCACGCTCGCTTTCAAGCCGGACCAGCCGGTGCGCGCGGCGGCGGCGTTTGCGATCAGCCTGGAGAAGAAGGGCGGCGTGCCTAAGGCGGAGGGGCCGATCGTATTGCTCGGCAAACTACGGACGATGTGAGCGCGTCAGGGCTTTGTCTCCCTTCCGGCGTCGGGCCGGTGCGGGCAGTCAGGGTTTTTGGAACAGGTAGTGGCTGACGTGCCACTCTTGGCCCGAGCGGAAGGCCCAGAGTTCTGCGCAGGCGAGATAGAACACGCGCCAGTAGACCCACCACTTCGTCGCCTGGTCGCGGCCGTAGGTTTCGGCGAAGAGCGGCATGATCTCAGGGCGATGAGCATCCATGTTCTGAAGCCAGTGCTCCGCAGTGCGGGCGTAGTGGGTGCCGGCGACTTTCCAGTCCTGCAATAGCCGGAGATCGTCTTGGAACTGCGGAAACAGCGCGTGCGCCGGCATCATGCCGCCGGTGAAAAAATAGCGGCTCATCCAGTCGCTGTCGTCTTTCGCTTCGAAGTGATAGCAGAACCGCGCGTGGGTGAAGACGTGGGCGAAGAATTGGCCGCCAGGTTTTAACCAGCGGGCAATGCCGGCCATGAGCCGCGGCCAGTTTTTCATGTGCTCAAACATCTCGACCGACACGACGCGATCGACGCTGCCGGCGGGGAAATCAAAGTCGTTCATGTCCCGCGTGACGATCTCGACATTGGTCAGTCCGCGGCGCGCGGCCTCGGCGAGGATGTGTTCCCGTTGCGTGCGTGAATGCGACACGCCGGTGATCCGCGCGCGAGGGTGACGCTCGGCGATCCACAACGTGAGCGAGCCCCAGCCGCAGCCGAGTTCGAGGATGGTCTGGCCGTCGGCGATCCCGGCGCGTTCGCAGGTGAGCGCCAGCATGCGCTCTTCCGCGGTGGCGAGCGTTTCGAGGCCGGTTTCGTAGTAAGCAGACGAATACTTCAGCCGAGGTCCCAGGCAGCAGCGATAGAACGCCGTGGGGACCTCGTAGTGTTGGGCTTTGGATTCGGCGGTGTTTACCGCGATGGGCAGCGAGCTGAGGGACTCTGCGAAACGGGCGACCTGATCGGCGGGAGACGGGTGGTCAATTTCCTTGAGGCGCTGGTGCAGCAGGCGGCGAATGCCGAGCCGGATGAGCGGGTCGGGCAGGAGGTTTTTCTTGAGCAAGGAATCGATCATGGGAGTTTTTTAGGAAGCCAAGGGATGAAGGCGCTGGTGGACGCCTGATAGCGGCGGTAGGCCACGCCTTTTGTACGCGCGGCTTGCGCTTCGATCAGCGGAATGCCGGTGACGCGGAGCAGCAGATAAAGGATCGAGGCTGGTCCGACCATCGCGAGCCAGCCCCACGGCGAACCGAGCGCGAAGAGGAAATACGCGACCCACACGAGCCATTCGAAAAAGTAGTTGGGATGGCGGCTGTAGTGCCACAGGCCGGCGTCGCAGATGCGACCTTTGTTGAGGGGATCGCGGGTAAACGCGGCGAGTTGCGCATCGGCGAGCGCTTCGCCCGCGAGTGCGAGCGTCCACAGGCCAACGCCTGCCAGTTCCCAGCCGCTCCAGTGGCTCGCGGTGTTGAGCATCGGAAGAAGAAACGGCACGCCCAACACGGCGACGGAGAGGCCTTGGAGTTGGAAGAAGCCCGCCATCTTCCCCGCAAATTGGCCGGCCCAGTCGCGGCGTAATTGCACGTAACGTCTGTCCTCGAATGGATGGTGTTTCGCGACGCGTCGCAGCAGGTGTGCGCCGAGGCGGACGCTCCAGAGTGTCGCCATGCCGGCGATGACCAGGCGGCGCGAGAGCCAGCCCGGCGTGGCCAGCGCGTACAGCCAGACCAGCGGTGTAAAGGCGAAGGACCAGGCGACGTCCACGAAGCCGTAGTTATCGAAACGCCGACAGAGGAGAAAGGCGCCCGCGAACACGACGGCGAGTCCCGCCGCGGCAACGATGAGGAGTTGCCATAGTTGCATGGTGAATACGGTTACGCGCTGCGTGGGTTTTCGGATGCGCGGAGTGGCGGGAGCAGCGCTTCGCGGCGATCAGGCGGCGGCATAAACGACGACGGAGATCGTCGTTAGGACGGCGGGGAGGAGGCATTTTCCCGGCTGGCGGCGGGTGAAAACGGGGTCGAGCGGACTGCTGGCGGGAACCGAGAAAAGTTGCACGAGCATGTACGCGGCGATGGCGATGTTGCCGAGGAGAACGATCGAAACGAACCAGAGCAGACGGGCGGGTAACGATCGCTCCTTCCAAGCGACCCAGACGTAGAACGCGATGAACGCCCAATAGGCGTCGAGCAGCGTCGCGAGCACCCACGGCTCGCGGAAAGTGGCGCTACGGGCGAAGTCGCCCAGAGATTGCTGAGTGCCTGCCCACGTGGCGACGGCCGTCATCGAGAGTAAGACAACGCAGAAGAAGACGCGGAGGAATGTGATCATGAGGGAAAAACGACCGGGCGGCTTTTGGCGCGCTGATGAAGGGAGGCGGGCGTGGGCGCGATCATGCCGCTGAGGTGTTCGCGCGACTGTAGAGCGCGTGGACGACCGAGATGTGGCGGCGCGCGAAGGCCGCCTCGCAGTAGCACAGGTAGTAGTGCCATTTGCGGATGAAGCGCTCGTCGAAGCCGAGGACGTGCACCTGATCGAGCCGGGCGTGAAACGACTCGCGCCACAGGTGGAGTGTTCGCGCATAGTCCGGCCCGAAATCGTCGAAGGTGCGGAGCACGAATCCGCCTTTCTGGCTCAGGAGCTGGCTGAGGCGGTTGGCCGAAAGCAGGAGCGAGCCGGGGAAAATGTGCTTCTGGATAAAATCGACGCCGGAGCGCAACGCATCGTACCGGTGATCGGGGACGGTGATGAATTGCAGCGCGAGCAGTCCATCGGGCTTGAGAAGGCGCCCGCAGACTTCGGCGTACTCGGGAAGATAGCGGTGGCCGACCGCCTCCAGCATTTCTATCGAGACGATTTTATCGAAGCGGCCGGCGATGTCGCGGTAGTCCTGCAGGCGGACTTCGACACGGTCGGAGAGGCCGGCGGCGGCGATCCGTTTGCGAGCGAGCGCTTGTTGCTGCTGCGAGAGGGTGACGGTGACCACGCGGCAGCCGTAGTGTTTCGCGGCGTGAAGGCTCCAGCCGCCCCAGCCGGTGCCGATTTCCAAAACGTGGTCGGCGGGCGTGAGACGGAGGTGGCGGCACAGGGCGTCGTTTTTCGCGTGCTGCGCTTCGGCGAGCGTGGCGTCGGGGCGCTCCCACTTGGCGGAGGAGTACATCATCGTTTCGTCCAGCCAGAGAGCGAAGAACTCGTTCGAGAGATCGTAGTGATCGGCGATGTTGCGACGGGCGACGGAGCGGCTGTTGGGGCGTAACAGATGACGGATACGGTCGGAAAAACGGAGGAGGTTGAGCGCCAGACGGCGCGCGGGGCGGGAGCCGGAGAGCGTGGGCGCGGTCTCGTGATTGAGGATGAACCACGCGATGACGGCGGTGAGGTCGGGAGTTTCCCAGTCGCCGTCGAGGTAGGACTCCGCGAAGCCGATGTCGCCGTGCAGGAGACATTTTTTGAAGAAAGCCGGCCGATGGATTCTCAGGGTGGCGTGTCCGTCGGCGGTCGCGGGAAGCGCGGGATCGCCGAAAACGTAGGCGCCCTGGCCAGGCGCCTCGACGTGGAGGCGTCCGCGCGGGAGCGCGGCGAGCGCGGAGAGGACGGTGCGTTCGGCGAAACCGAGCGAGCGGTCGGCGGGCGGCACGAGGGTGTTGGCGGCGACGCGGAAGGTCATACCTTGGGAAGCGATTGAAGTGGATCGGCTGATACGGAAATCTGCGCGTGGCGGGATGCGGCGCCGCCGGCCGCCGGCCGGTGGAAACCGCGTTGGTCGGAAGAACGGGCGGCTTTTGCGAACCAGGGGACCTTCTTCATCCAGAGGAGAATCGCGTGCCAGTGGATGAGTCCGATGATCCTGAGGGTGATGAGGGGGTATTTGAGCGTTAACCAGGCGAGGCCGCGGTCCGAGAGGGGGCGTTGCGTGCCGATCAGGGCGCTGGCCAATGTGCGGGCGTCCCCGACGAAGTCGTCCACGCGGACATCCAGTCGTTCGCCCGGGGGGTGGAGGCGGAAATCGAAGGCCACATCGACGTCGCTGAAGGGGGAGACGTAGAAGTATTTGGGGACGCGGAGGTGAAACGCGGCGCGCGCGGGGGCGGTTGTCCATGTATCCGGGCCCAGGATATAGGACTTCATTTCCCGGAAAGTGTTGGTGACTTCCGCGATGGCGGCGACGGGCGCTCCCGCGCGGTCGTAGCAGAAATA
>CAMLSH010000191.1 GCA_946482625.1 uncultured Opitutaceae bacterium | reverse complement strand
ACCCGCCGGCGACAACGGCAGCTATCAACAACGCTTCTCGATGCGCGAATCGCGCCTGGACCTCACCTCCGGCCGCCTCGTCATCCGCCACGAAGGTACTGAAACGTCTCTGACTCCGGTCAACGACATGGTCGTCCGCCCCTCCGCCGGCGAAGCCGCCAGCGAGATCACCGCACCCGCCGTCTTCGTCGGCTTCGGCATCCACGCGCCCGATTACGGCTACGACGATTTCGCGGGCGGCGTCGATGTGCGCGGCAAGATCGCCGTCATCCTTGCCGGTTCGCCCACCTCGCTTCCCTCGACAGCAAAGGCTCACTACTCCCGCGAAAAATCCGCCGAACTCGCCCGTCGCGGTGCCACAGGGATCCTCTCCATCGAAACGCCCGCTGAGGAGAAACGCCGCCCGTGGGCCTTCGGCGTCAACGCCGCGCGCTTCCCCTCGATGCGCCTCATCAACGCCGACGGCTCGCTCTACGAAGCGTATCCGGTTCTCCGCGTCACCGGCAGCGTGAGCCGTGCAGCCGGCGCCGCGCTCTTTGCCCACGCGCCGAAACCGATCACCGAGGTTTTCGCCGCCTCCGAACGCAGCGAAGCCCAGTCTTTCCCTCTCAACATCGAGCTCACGCTCGCCGCGCAGTCCTCCGTCGCCGACATCACCAGCGCCAACGTCCTCGGCTGGCTCCCCGGCACCGATCCGACACTCGCCGGTGAACCACTCGTCGTCACCGCGCACCTCGACCACCTAGGCATCGGCCCCGCCATCAATGGCGATACGATCTACAACGGCGCGATCGATAACGCCCTCGGCACCGCCATCCTCATCGCCGCCGCCGAAGAGCTCGTATCCGGCCCCCGTACACGCCGCCCGGTTCTCTTCGCCGCGCTCACCGCCGAGGAAAAAGGTCTGCTCGGCGCGTCGCATCTCGCGCGTCATCCGCCGGCTCGCGTGAGCCGCTACGCCGCCAACCTCAATATCGACATGCCCGTCATCCTCGGCCCCACCCGCGACGTCATCGGCATCGGCAGCGAACACTCCACGCTCGGCGCCGTTCTCGCCGAGGCTGCGGCGCGGACCGGTTTCACCGTGAGCCCCGATCCGCAGCCGGAGGAAGTCGTCTTCGTGCGCAGTGATCAGTATCCCTTCGTCCGTGCCGGCGTCCCCGCGCTCTTCATGAAGTCCGGTCTCAAGAGCCTTGACCCGGCTTACGATCTGGCCGCGCTCGAGACCGACTTCCGCAAAAACTACTACCACAAACCGGCCGACGATCTCACGCGGCCGATTCACTGGTCGTCAGCCACGGCCTTCGCGCAACTTCAGGCCGCGCTCATGCGAGCCATCGCCAACGATCCCGTCGCGCCGACGTGGAAGCCCGGCGATTTCTTCGGCACGATGTTTGGGGTGGAGCGTGCCGTCCCGGCACGCTGAACAACGTCGCAACGCGAACGATAACCTAACGCGGTCAGACTCAAACAACGCGCCGGAACGGCGCGTTCCACCCACGACACCCTCACCGCGTCAGATCGTACAACGCGTACCCCGCGAAAAAATTTGGCCGCACCGTGCAGCGCGTTTTCCAGTCGCCGCGCAGCAATGCACGCCGGGCGATGCGAATGCCTTTCTGCGCACAAAATTCCTCGAAGTCGGCCACGCTCACCGGATTCGCCGGCCGGCTTTCGTGCCAAGCCGTTTTGTAGACTTCGTTGCGCGGCTTGCGCCCGTAGCGCAGCGCATCGAGCCGGTTCTTCCAATAGCCGTGATTCACAAAACCCACCGTGACGGCCTTCGCCACGCGCAACGCTTCCGCGATGACCGCGCCGGGATCGGGCACTTCCTCAAGTGTGCGCGAGCAAATCACGCGGTGGAAATGCCCGTCGGTAAACGCGCGCATAAACTCCAACATGTCGCCTTGGTAGGCGGTGATGCTGCGCTTCACGCAGGCGGAGATTTTCTCGAACTCCAGATCTACGCCGACGGCAAAAACATCTTTCTGCTGCACGAGCGATTCGAGGAGCACGCCGCGCCCGCAGCCCAGATCGAGCACGCGCGACCGGGGTTCGACCCAGTCGGCGATGATCTGCATATCGACAGTGCGTTTGACGGCGGTTTTTTGCATCGGAGCGACAGACGCGGATTACGCGCATGCGCCCGCTTGAAGCAAGCGGGCTTTGCCGCAACGCCTGCCGCCTCTCAGCTCCGCGAGAGACGAACGTCGAGCCAGACGGCGAGGACTAGAACCGTGCCTCGGGCGATGAGCTTATACTCGGGTGCTACTGCCATCAGCGTCATACCATTGAGCAGCGCCGTCATGATGAGCGCTCCGAAGAGCACACCCAACACGGTACCGCGCCCTCCTTTGAGCGCCGTGCCACCAATCACGCATGCGGCGATCGCATCGAGCTCCATCAGTTCTCCCACCGTCGTGGTCGAAGCCCCTGTATAGGCGGTCATCATAAAACTGGTGATCGCCACCATCACGCCCATCAGCACATACGCGCCAATCATCACACGTTGCACGGCGATACCTGAGAGTACCGCGGCCTCCTCGTTGCCACCGATCGCGTAAAGGTAACGGCCAAACGGCGTATGCTTTGTCAGGAAAAAAACCACCACGGCCACCAAGCCCAAAATCAACAAGGAGAGCGGTACGCCGCGGAAGCCGTTGCACACAACGACCAAGGCAAAAAGCGCGGCAGTCTTCGCCAGCCACACGCCCACATCGCGACTAGCTGAAGCGACTGGCAATGCATGCGCCTTTCGCGCGACCCGGGCGCGCCAGACCAACCATGCCAGTATCACACTGACTCCGGCAGCAACGCCCAGACCGACATTGTCCGAGAGATACTGGGTCGTGATCAATGAGAAGAGATTTTCGTCATCACCTCGCGCAACCGGGATGGTGGAACTCGCGATCACCTTCCAAAAAACTCCTTTGAAAATCAGCAGGCCTCCGAGGGTGATAATGAAGGAGGTTATCCGCTCTTTAACAATGAGGGTGCCCATCAATGCCCAAAACAGAAGCGCGGCAACAAAGCCGACTCCCATCGCGGCAGGAGCAGACCAGCCATGATTAAAAATAAGAACCGCCGAAATGCCGCCAATGAGTCCGACGCCGCTACCCGCCGACAGATCGATCTGCCCCGTTAGCAGAATCATGAACATGCCGAGCGCGAGTGTACCGACTGTCGCGAACTCAATGATGAGCTGAGTGAGGTTGCGTGAGCCGAGGAACGCCGGTTCGCGCAACGCGAAGAATCCGACGATCAGCGCGAGCGCGATCGGCATCGACAGGGATTTGAGCAAGGCGCGTGCGTTCATGAAAAGGAAAGGTGGAGCGCGCACTCCGAGCGCGCTGAGCGATGACGAAAAATAAAGCGGCGCAAAATCGCGCCCGACGCAGAAAACAAACGCGCTCGGAGTGCGCGTTCTACCTCGCCGATCATGACGCCACCTCCGCGTGCGATTTTCCCATCGCCGCCGCGAGGAGCCGTTCCTGCGTGAACTCGGCGCGCTCGAAGACGCCGCCGACTTTTCCTTCGTGCAACATGATGATGCGGTCGCTCATGCCCATCAGCTCGGGCAGTTCGCTCGATACGAGGATCACGGCTTTGCCCTCGGCAGTCAGGCGGTTGATAAGTTCGTAGACTTCGAGTTTCGCGCCGACATCGATGCCGCGCGTCGGTTCATCGAGCATCACGACGGTCGGCTCCGTCATGAGCGCTTTGCCGATGACGATCTTTTGCTGATTGCCGCCGGAAAGGCCGCCTGCGCGCGCCTGCTGGTTCGGCGCTTTCACACGGAGCGAATCGAAGAAGTGCTGGCTACGCACGTGCTCGGCGGACGCGTCGATGCGCCCGCAGAAACCGCGAAAGCGCTTCAGGCTCGAAAGGGAAAAGTTAAACCCGATGTCCTGCCCGAGCACCAAGCCGTAGCGCTTGCGGTCCTCGCTCACGAGCACCAGGCCGCGCTGGATCGACTCGCGCGGCGCAGGCCTCGCGTAAGGTTTTCCGCGCAGCGTGACCTCGCCGCCCAACCGCGTGCCCCACGCGCCGAAAATGTGCATGAGCAACTCCGTGCGCCCTGCCCCCATCAGTCCGCCGAAGCCGAGCACTTCGCCGGGTCGCAGATCGAAACTCACGTCGCGCAAGAAAGCCTTCGCACCTTTTGCGGGCGCCACGTCGAGGCCGCGCACGGTGAGCACCGACCCTTCGCTTTCGGCGCGAGGAGCGGACGGTTTGCGCGGGAATAACTCGGTGATTTCCCGGCCGACCATGTGTTTGATCACCTGCGGAATCGTCGCCTCGCGCGTGGCCAGCGTCGTAATGCTCGCGCCGTCACGCAGCACGGTGATGCGGTCGCACACGGCGAAGACTTCATCCAGCTTGTGCGAGATGTAGATGCACGCAGTTCCCTGCGCTCGCAGGCGGCGCAGATGCTCCAGCAAGACAGCGACCTCTTGTTCGGTGAGCGCGGCGGTGGGCTCGTCGAGGACGAGGACACGGGATTTTTTATCCATCGCGCGCACGATTTCGACGAGTTGCTTATGGCCGACGCCGAGTTCGCCCACGGGCGTGTCGGGCGAGATCGGGAGTCCGAAATCCGCGAGCAGTTCGGCCGCGCGGCGGCGCAACGTGTGCCAGTCGATGCGGATGCCTTTGCGCGGTTCGCGGCCGAGGAAGATGTTTTCCGCGACGCTGAGTTCGTCGACGAGCGCGAACTCCTGCGTGATCACCGCGATGCCGTGCGACTCCGAATCGCGGATACTCTTGAAGTGCGCGGTGCGGCCATCGACGCATAATTCCCCCTCGTAACTGCCGTGCGGATGGATGCCCGAGAGCAGCTTGATGAGCGTGGATTTGCCCGCGCCGTTCTCGCCGCACAGCGCGTGGATTTCGCCCGCCGCGAGCCCGAAGGAGACGTTTTTCAGGGCGATAACGCCGGGGAAACGCTTGGTGAGACTACGGGTTTCGAGCAGCATGGCGGGAGCGACGTCGCTTAGGTGGAACACGCACTCCGAGCGCGTTGAGCGATGCTAAAAGGAGAATCGACATGAAAGGCTTTGCGATGCCGAACAGCGCGCCGGGACGGCACGCTCCACCTCGGATCACTGCGCTGGTTCAGCGCAGCGACTCGGCGGAGTGAAAACCGTCAGCGACCACGGTCGATTGAAGGTTCTCCTTATCGACGGCGATGATCTTTTCGAAAATGGACGGGACCTTCATCGAGCCGTTATCAACCTCGGCGGTGGTCTCGATTTTTTCGCCCTTAACCACCGCGACCGCGACTTCGGCAGCCCGGGTGGCGAGGTTCTTGAGCGGCTTGTAGACGGTCATCGATTGCGTGCCGCCTTGGATGCGCTGGCAGGCGGCGAGATCGGCGTCCTGACCGGTGACGATGATCTTTCCGGCAAGGCCTTCTTCACGCAGCGCCTGGATCGCGCCGCCGGCGGTGCCATCATTCGAGACGACCACGGCGTCGATGTTGGTGCCGGCTTTGGTGATCGCCGCATTCATGATTTTCTTGGCGACATCGGGCTTCCAGTCGATGGCCCAGTCTTCGAAGACGACCTGGATTTTGCCGGCCTTGATGAGCGGTTCGAGGACGTTGTCCTGACCCTGCTTGAACATCTTGGCATTGTTGTCGGTAGGCGCGCCGTAGATACGGACGATGCGGGCGGTGCGATCTTTCGGCAGGCGGTCCACAACGTACTGCGCCTGCGCTTCGCCGACCTTCACGTTGTCGAACGTGAGGTAGTAGCTGACCGGACTGTTGAGGATAAGGCGGTCGTAGGAGATGACCGGAATGTTGGCCTCCTTGGCGGACTTCATCGCGCGGCTGACGGCGGCGCCATTGTGGGGAACGACCACAAGCACATCGACGCCGCGGCTGATGAGCGACTCGATGTCGCGGGTCTGGCGGGTGTCGTCGCTATTGGCCGACTGGACGATGACCTCGGCACCGAGCTCCTTGGCACGGGCGACGAAGGTGTCGCGGTCGCGTTGCCAGCGCTCCTCCTTGAGCGTGTCGAGCGAGAGGCCGATCACGGGTTTTTCTTTTGACGCGAAAGCGGCGGGCAGCAGCGCGAGGCAGACGACACCGACCATGAAACGCATCAGCACGGCGAACGGGGTAAGATTCATGCCCACAAAAGAGGAAAGACCAGCGGCCGACACAAGAGCGGAGGTGCTCGGATATTGCGCTCACTGTTGACCGTCAAAACCCGTTCGTTCGCATCGGAACTGAGGCGACTCACCCGAAAGAGTGGCGGGCGTTTTCCCGTACCGGGCGCGGCGTATCGAGATCCATGGCACGCGCGCCAAGCCGGACGCACGCGCGACGGGACCGGGCAATTTACCAGTGACGCGAGGCTGGCGCGGCTTCTGGCCCCCCGGGGGCGGGCAGCGCAGACGCGGGCGCACGACCGGGAGCCGTTTGAGCGGACGCACGCATAGCGCAGCATTGACTCTCGCACGGTGCCTGACGGATTGGTCCGCCGATGCGGACGCGCCCACGTCCGACTCCATGTCCGTCTTCATTGCGTTTTCGCCGCCCTCTTGGGCGAGAACGCCTCCCCTCAAAAACCTATGAGTACTCTGGATGTCATCTTGTTCGTGGTCGCGGTCGTGTCCGTGATCGCTTTCGGAATTTGGAAAGGCACCGCCAAGACCGACGGCGCCGCTCCCAGCGCTAGCGGCTACTTCCTCGCAGGCCGCGGCCTCACCTGGTGGCTGGTCGGCTTCTCGCTGATCGCGGCGAATATCTCGACGGAGCAATTCGTCGGCATGTCCGGCCAGGCAGCCGACTGGCTCGGCCTCGCCATCGCTTCCTATGAATGGATGGCGGCGATCACGCTCGTGGTCGTGGCGTTTCTCTTTCTGCCAAAACTTCTCAAGTGCGGCATCTACACGATCCCCGAGTTTCTCGAACACCGCTTCGGTGTGCTCTCCCGCACCATCATGGCCATCGCCACGATGGTCATTCTCGTCGGTGTGCCGACGGCCTCGGTCATCTACTCGGGCGCCAAAGTGACGTCGGTGTTTTTCCAAGGCTACAGCGTGCTCGGACTCGATCTGGGCAACCTCACCGTGGGCTGCTGGATCATCGGTATATGCGCGGCGGTGTACGTCTTCGTCGGCGGCCTGAAAGCCTGCGCCTGGACCGATCTCATCTGGGGCGCGGCGCTGATCGCCGGCGGCGCGGTCATCCTCTCGCTCGCGCTCACCGCGCTCGGCGCGAAAGATCCCAACGAGCTCATGGCGACCAAGGTCGCCACCTCCACCGCGACGGTTGAGCAGATCGCCGCCGCCGGACCGATTGAGCGCCTGCAATTGCTCAACGCCGGTCCGGCCACCGAAGGCCCGAATCTCTCCGGCGGTAAACTGCACATGGTCCGCCCCGGCAGCGA
>CAMLSH010000190.1 GCA_946482625.1 uncultured Opitutaceae bacterium | reverse complement strand
TTGTAGCTGGTGACGACCTTGGTCTGGCCGATGCGGTGGGCGCGGTCGGTGGCCTGGGCTTCGACGGCGGGATTCCACCAGGGGTCGAAGTGGACGACGGTGTCAGCGGAGGTGAGGTTGATGCCGGTGCCGCCCGCCTTGAGCGAAATAAGGAAGACGGGGAGCGTGGTGGAGGTGTTGAACTTATCGACCTCGGCCTGGCGGGCTTTGGGCGTCATCGAGCCGTCGAGGTAGGCGTAGGGGATTTCCTGCGACTCGAGTTCTTCGCGGAGGAGGCCGAGGAGCGCGGTGAACTGGGAAAACACAAGGAGGCGGTGGCCGTCGTCAATCGATTCGGCGAGGAGTTCGCGGAAGGCGTCCAGCTTCGCTGAATTTTCGATTTTCGATTGGGGATTTTCGATTCCTGAATTGGGGAGGAGGCGGGGGTCGCAGCAGACCTGGCGGAGGCGGAGGAGTTGGGTGAGCGTGGCCATGCGTACCGAGTTTTCGGATGCGCCGCTGGCTTGGAGGTCGAGGAGGGCGCGCTCGGTTTCTTCCTGCATCTTTCGGTAGAGCGCGGACTGGGCGGGGGAGAGTTCGCAGTAGAGGATTTGCTCGATCTTAGAGGGGAGTTCGGGGGCGACGGTTTTTTTGGTGCGGCGCAGAATGTAGGGCGCGGTCTTGGCGCGGAGACGTTCGTCGAACCAGTTGCGCTCCTCGGCTTTGGTGCCGCTGGGAACCTGGTCGATGTAGCCGGGCATGAGGACTTCGAAGAGGGAGCGGAGGTCGTCGATGCTGTTTTCGAGCGGGGTGCCGGTGAGGAGGAAACGGCCTTGGGCCTGGAGAATGCGGAGGGCTTGGGCGTTTTGGGAGCGGCGGTTTTTGAGATGCTGGGCTTCGTCGGCGATGAGGCAGGAGAAATCGGTTTCGGAGAACAGATCTCGGTCGCGAGCGAGCGTGCCGTACGACGTGATGATGAGGTCGTGCGCGGCGAAGGCTTTGGCGTCGGTCAGGCGGTTGGAGCCGTGGTGAACGAAGACGCGGAGCTCGGGGGCGAAGCGGGCGGCTTCACGGCGCCAGTTTTCCACGAGTGAAGCGGGGCAGGCGACGAGGGAGACGCGTGGCGAGTTACGAGTTGAGGGTTGAGAGTTGAGAGCCGACAGCAGCGAGAGAGCCTGGAGGGTTTTGCCGAGGCCCATTTCGTCGGCGAGGATGCCGCCGAGGTTGTGGCGGTGTAGATGCCAGAGCCAGGCGACGCCGATTTTCTGATACGGGCGGAGTAGCGCATCGAGGGCGGTTGGGACGGGCGCGGGTTGAAGCGCGGAGAGATTGCGGAGGGCGTTGCTGCGGGCTTTCCAGGCGTCGGGCGGCTGGAAGTGCGGGGCGATTTTTTCGAGGATGCTCTCGGCCTCGATGAGGCGGGCGGTGCTGACACGGTGGGTGCGGCGGGTGGCGCTGCCGACGCCGCCTTCGCTGGAGAGGGCGCGCTGGGCCTCGGCGAGTTTCTGGAGTTGCTCGGGGGCGATCAGGTAGACCTGACCGTTTTCCTCGACGTAGCCGCGGCTGCCGGAGGCGGCGGCGAGAATCTGGTCTTCGGATACGCGACCGGCGCGGAGGGCGAGGGTGACGTTGTAGCCGTTGCCGTTGTCCACGGCGTCGCAGGCGATCTCGGCGTGGCGGAAGCGGGCGGTGTTTTTTTCGAAATTGTCGGTGAACTCGGCGAAGAGTTCGTCGCGCAGGCGCTGGCCGTGGGTGGCGAGGAAGTTGAGGACCTTGTGGCGGTCGCGGAGCCACCATTTGCGCGAAGACGGTTCGAGGACGAAACCGGCGGTTTTGACCAGATCGAGGGCGGGGGCGTAGCCGAGGCTTTCGCGCGAGGGCAGGCTGAGGGAGAGGAAGTGTTCGGAGCCGTCGACTGTCAGTGGGGTGGATGTTTCGGCGGGGCGGGGAGCGGAAAACGATGCGCGTGCGGGGGCAGGCGAAGCGGTGCGAATGGAGCCGGAGCGCGGGACCGAGATCGCGGTGACGGGGCGGGGCTCGGTCGCGGCTTCGACGAGGTGCTCGCTGACGCCGCGGAGGCGTTGGCCGAGCCAGAGGAGATTGGTTTGTGGCGTGTTGACGAACGCGAAAATCGGCTGGCCCGTGGCGGCGGTGATGAGTTCGCGAAGTTGGGCGCGGGTGAGTTGGAGAAACGCGGGCGGTTTCTCGGTGCCGCAGAGGCGCTGGAGAACGGCGAGGACGGGGAAAAGTGCGGGCTTCGGCGGGGCGCTCAAATCGAGCTCGACCTTCAGCGCGATGGCGTTGCGCTGAGCGGCGGCGGCGAGATTGGGCGGCAGGAGCAGACGGAGCATCGGAACAACGTTTGCCGACGAGGCGGCGTGGCGAGTTTTTTTCCGAAAAAGGAGCGCCGGGAATAAACTGCGCGCGCGGTGCTCTCATGTGTGTTGGCGATTATTCCGGGTCCGGTCGGACGCGGCGCGCAACGAGTCATTATTCGAAAAGTCATCCCATGAACAAATCCACGAAAACCTTCCTCGCCTGCGCCGCCATTGCCGGTCTCTACGCGGGCGCGATCACCGTCAACGCGTCTGCCGCGAGCGATTCCGCTGCGGGCACCAAGATCCAGAAGCTCGCCGACGCGAAGGAGAAGTCGGGCTGTAACAGCAAGGACGGTTGCAAAGCCAAGGACTCGTGCAAGGGCACGCACGACTGCAAAGGGAAGAATGCGTGCAAGGGCCAGGGTGGGTGCAAATCGGGTGACAATGGCTGCAAAGGGAAAAATTCCTGCAAAGGCAAAGGCGGCTGCGCGACGGCGAAGAAGCCCGAGACGTCGAAGGCGAGCTGAGCGGCGTGGATATTTGAAAGCGCCGTCTCTGGGCGGCGCTCTTTTCCAACAATGCCTGCCAATTCATTTAACGGGTACACCGACTACGGCATCGGGCTGGGGCTGCGCGTGCCGCACTACCGGCACATTCTGACGGAGAAACCGACGTGCGCGTGGTTCGAGATCATCTCGGAAAACTTCATGGTCGATGGTGGGCGTCCGCTGGAGGTGCTCGATTCGATTTTGGAGCAGTATCAGGTCGTCCAGCACGGCGTCTCGATGTACTTCGGCTCGGCGGACAGGCCGGATCGGGCGCATTTGCAGAAGCTGAAGGCGCTTGTGAAACGCACGAAAACGCCCTGGCTTTCCGATCATCTGTGCTGGGGAAGCGTCGATGGGCGCTACACGCACGACTTGCTGCCGATGCCGTACACGCATGAGGCGGCGAAGCGGACGGCGGAGAAGATCCGGTATGTGCGGGACTTTCTGGAGGTGCCGATCTGTGTGGAGAACGTGAGCTCATACATGGAATTCCATGCGTCGGAGATGACGGAGTGGGAGTTCCTCACGGAAGTCGTCGAGCTGGCGGACTGCGGAATTTTGCTCGATGTGAACAACATCTACGTGTCGTCGAAGAATCACGGGTTCAATCCATACGACTACGTGAACGCGATCCCCGCGCACCGCGTCGGGCAGATGCATGTCGCGGGGCACACGAAGTTCGAGAAGTACATCCTGGATACGCACGACCATCCGGTGCTCGACCCGGTCTGGAAGCTCTACGCGCACGCGACGAAACGCTGCGGGGTGACCGCGACGCTGCTGGAGTGGGACGACAAGATTCCGTCGTTCGACGAGGTCCATGCCGAGGCGTTGAAAGCGAATGAGTTCATCGGCGACGCGCGAAAGGCGGGAGTGACATGAGCGGCATGACGCGGCGGGTAAAACGAAAGGTCGGTGGGGGCATCGGCGCTTCGCGGAAAGGCGGTCGCGTGCGACGCGAAGACAAAGCGCGTGGGCCGGACCTGGCGCCGCGCGATCTCGCGGAGTGGCAGCGGACGATGTTTGCCGCGGTGACCCGGCCGCTGGCGCCGGGTGATCGCGCGCAGACGACGTGGTTTGACGGGACTTCGTCGGCGCGGGCGGTAGCGAAGTTGATCAAGCCGAGCGCGACGCTGCGACCGCTTGAGCGCGTGGAGATCTACAACCGGATGTACTGGTTTCGCCTGCTGGATTGCATAGCGACGGATTTCCCGGGGTTGCGGGCATTGCTGGGGGACGAGCGATTTTGGAAACTGGCGGAGGCGTATTTACGGACGAATCCGTCGAGGTCGTTTACATTGAGAAATCTGGGGGCGAAGCTGCCGCGGTTTGTCGCGACGGAGCCGCGGTGGACGAAGCCGTATACGGAAGCGGCGCGGGATCTGGCGCGTTTCGAGTGGGCGCAGATCGTGGCGTTCGACGAGGCGCGGCTGATGCCGTTGACGAAGAAAAAACTCGCGGGAGTGAATCCGGAAACGCTGAGGCTGCGCGTGCAGCCCTATCTGACGTTGCTGACGGTGGCGCACCCGGTGGATGAATACGTGTTGGCAGTGAAGAACGATAACGCGCTCCGGGCGGAGGCGAGCAACGCGGTGATGGAGCGGTCGACTACGACCGTGGGGAAAGTGGCGCTGACACGTTTACGCGAGCGGCTGCACGTGGTGGTGCATCGGTCGGACAACCAGCTTTATTACAAACGCCTGGAGCCGGAGGCGGCGCGGCTGCTGCGGGAGCTGGCGGCGGGGAGGACGTTGCCTGAAGCGTGCGGAGCGGCGTTTGTGCGGACGCGGTTTTCACCGGAGGCGCAGGCGGAGAAGATCCAGGCGTGGTTTGCGCTGTGGATGCGGCTCGGGTGGTTGTGCGTGCGGGAATGAGTACGCGGGCGACGGGGTGGCCACGCTGAGGACAGCGCGGCTACATTCGGAAGAACGCGGCCACGTCGGAAGTAGGCGGGAAGGCGGGAATAAAGATGCGGGATGCGGCTCTCATGAGCATGGAAATTTCAAAATGTTATGCACGGTTTGAGACGATGGCGGACTGGCTGCGGTCGCCGTTGCTGCTGGCGGTGCGGGTGTATTGGGGCTGGCAATTCGCGCAGACCGGCTGGGGCAAGCTCATGAATCTCGATCGGACGACGGGCTTTTTCGAGAGCTTGGGGATTCCGCTTCCGAAACTGAATGCGTTCATGGCGGGCGGCGTGGAGTGTTTTGGCGGGGCGTTGCTCGTGGTGGGATTGGGCTCGAGGCTGGTGAGCGTGCCGCTGGCGGTGACGATGGTCGTCGCGTACGTGACGGCGGACAACGAGGCGCTCCGGGCGGCCTTCAGCGATCCAGAGAAGTTCACGAGCGCGGCGCCTTTTTTGTTTTTGCTGGCGGCGTTGATCGTGCTGGCGTTCGGGCCGGGGGCGCTTTCGCTCGATCGCGTGCTCATCAAGAAAACGGAGACGACGTAACGCGACGGCCCCACGATCCGACTGCTTCCTTTACTCAATCATCCATGGCTGACGCCGATTTCATCCTGCTGGTAGACCGGTTTTATCCGGTACTCTACCGTTTCGCGCTGAGTCTGGCGCGGAGCGAAGCGGATGCGTGCGATCTGACTCAGCAGACGTTTTATGTGTGGGCGACGAAGGGGCATGCGTTGCGCGAAGCGGAGAAGGCGAAGTCGTGGTTGTTCACGACGCTGTACCGGGAATTTTTGCGCGGACGGCGGCGGGGCGAGCGGATGACCACGCTGGATTCGGTCAATGAGGCGGAGGTGGAGCAGGCGACGCTGGCGCCGGAAACGGTGTCGTTGATGGACGCCGAGGTCGTGATGCGGGCGTTGCAGGACGTGGACGAGGCGTTCCGGGCGCCGCTGACGTTGTTTTATCTCGAAGAGCTGTCGTATCAGGAAATCGCGGACGTGTTGGAGATCCCCATCGGGACGGTGATGTCGCGGCTCTCGCGCGGAAAGACGCAACTGCGGTCGCGTCTGACGGCGGCAAAACAAACTGCGGCCGGTGGCGGCGCGGTGGTGACGTTTCCCGTTTCAAAAGGAAAGACCGGTCATGGATAACGAAGAGGCAAAATTCATTCTGCGGGCGTATCGTCCGAACGGGGCCGACGCGGGCAACGCGATGTTTTGCGAGGCGCTGGAACAGGCGAAACGCGACCCGGAGCTGGCGCGCTGGCTGGAGCGCGAGCAGGCGCTGGATAGCGCGGTCGCGGGAAAAATGCGCGTGGCGATGCCGCCGGCGGGATTGCGCGACGCGATTCTGGCGGGCGGAAAAATGAGCGCGCGGCCGCAACCGCAGGGGAGTTGGTGGGCGCAACCGCGCTGGATGGCGCTGGCGGCGTCGGTCGCGTTGGTGATCGGCGTGGGGCTGGCTTGGCCGCGGTTTGCGGCGATGCGCGAGGCACGGAGTTTCGGCGAGTTCGCGATGAACGACATGTTGCACGTGGAGAGCCACGCGGCGCACGGCCCGGGTATGGGGCAGCTTGCGGCGTTGGTGAGCGATGCGACGCGGCGGCTCAGTGGGGCGCTGCCGATCGAGTTCGAGGCATTGCGCGCGAATGGGTGCCGCACGGTGCGGTTTGCGGGGCACGACGTGTTGGAGGTGTGTTTTGTGCGCGGCGGAAAAGAGTTTCATTTTTATGCGATGAAGCGCCCGGAGAAATCCCGCGTACGGATGGGCGCGGACGGGTTGCGGCTCGCTGAGAACGAAGGTGGCGTGGCTTCGGCGGTGTGGAGCGATGCGCGTTACGTCTATGCGCTCGTAGGCACGGATGGCGTGGAGGCGTTGAAGGGATTGTTGTGAGTGGCGCTCATCGATTTTGCTAATCGCTGCGCGCGGTGGACAGCGGACGGCGGGCGTGTCAGGAGCTTTCCATGACCAAGCCCATCCGTTGTCTGCTCACTGCCGGACCGACGCGGGAGCATCTCGATCCGGTGCGTTTTTTGAGCAATGGATCGAGTGGCAAGATGGGCTACGCGCTGGCCGAGGCGGCGGTGGCGCGCGGGTGGGAAGTCGATCTGGTGAGCGGGCCGGTGTCGCTGCATGCCGCGGTTGGCGTGAACCTGCATCGCGTGGTGTCGGCGCAGGAAATGTTTGAGGTGTGCGAGCCGCTGTTTGCGCGCTGCGACGTTTTCATCGCGGTGGCGGCGGTGGCCGATTTCCGACCGAAGGCGATCGAGGTACACAAGACGAAGAAGGCGGAGGCGGCGCTCGTCCTGGAGCTGGAGCCGACGGTGGATATTTTGAAAACGCTGGCGGCGCGGAAGACGGCGAAGCAGCTCGTGGTGGGATTCGCGGCGGAGACGCGGGATGTGGAGCTCTACGCGCGGCGAAAGCTGGTGGAAAAAAAGTTAGACTGGATCGTGGCGAATGACGTGGGTCGCGCGGGCATCGGTATGGATGCGGCGGACAACGCGGTGCTCATGATCGGGAAAGACGGCGGGCACGCGGTGTTCGGGCCGGCGGCGAAGCGGGCCGTGGCGGAGTTTATCCTCGATCAACTGAACCACCACTGACGAGGCTGCGTCTGTACTCACGCATGACTTCTCCGAAAAAGTCCGAACGC
>CAMLSH010000189.1 GCA_946482625.1 uncultured Opitutaceae bacterium | reverse complement strand
GGGCGAGCGGTCCAATTTCCTGATACGTGTCCCACGCACCGCCGTAGCCGGGGACGTGGCCAGCGCGGGAGACGCGGCCGAGGGTGGGCTTGATGCCGGTGATGCCGCAGGCGTGGGCGGGAGAGCGGATGGAGCCGCCGAAGTCGGAGCCGATGTCGAACGCGGCGCCACCTGAAGCAACGATCGCGCCTGCGCCACCGGACGAGCCGCGCGGGGTGTGGGCGAGATTATAGGGATTGAGCGTCTGGCCGTAGACGAGGTTGTAGGTGCCGAGGGCGCCGCCACCGAGGGTGAACTCGGGTGTATTCGATTTTCCGAGCAGGATGGCGCCGGCGGCGCGGCAGCGGGCGACGACGGTGGCGTCGGCGCCGGGGATGTAATTTTTGCGACCGAGCGTGCCGGTGGTGGAAAGGACGCCTTCGGTTTCGAGAGAGTCTTTGATGGTGAAGGGAACGCCGTGGAGCGGGCCGAGGAGTTTGCCTTTGGCGAGGGAAGCGTCGGCGGCTTTGGCTTCGAGTAGCGCGCGCTCGGCGCAGAGGGCGACGATGGCGTTGATCTTGGGGTTAACGGCCTCGATACGGGCGAGGTAGGCTTTGGTCGCTTCGACTGCGGAGACTTTTTTCTCGCGGATAAGGCCGGCGAGTTTGGTGGCCGACATGTAGAGGATGTCGGTGGTGGGATCGGTGGACGCGGTGGTGGTTGCGGCGCGAGCGGTGGTGGACGTGAGGCGCGAGGCGATGGCGATCGCGGCGGCGCCGAGGGCGGTGGTTTTTAGGAAGGAGCGGCGGGAGGAGAAAACGGTGGAGGGCATGGCGGTGGTGGGCGCGGAGCGGGAGAACGAGTAAGAATAAGAGAACGAGAACGATTTTTCGGAGGCGGCGGCGTGCGGTGCGGGCCACTCGCTGGCGCTCGTAGCTACGGGATCAGAGGGCAGGCTTTTGCCAGCCGCCGGTTTTGGCTTCGATGAAGTCGCAGGCGGCGAGGACGAGTTCATCGCGCCAGAGCTGGCCGGTGATCATGATGCCAAGCGGCAGTTTTTCGGGGCTGGTGGCGGCGCGGACGACGGCGCTCGGATAGCCGGTGGTGTTGAACATGCCGGTGTAACTGGTGCCCGGTTTCCACTGGGTGGGCCCGATGTTGATTGGGGTGGCGGGCTTGCCGGCGGCGGGGCAGAGGACGATGTCGTAGTTCTTAATCCACTGCAGGAATCTCACCTTGTTGGCGTCCTGTTTTTCCCAGAGCTCGATGAGCTCGGCGGTGGGAACCATGCCTTGCTTGTAGCGGGCGACGACAGTGGGGGAGACGGCTTTGCTGCCCCATTTTTCGGCGAGGCGCTCGAGGTAGGACCAGCCGCAGGCGGACATGAGTTTGAAGCGAATTTCTTCGAGCTCCATGATGATGTCCTTCGGGCAGTCCTCGGTGACCTGGGCACCGGCATCGGCGAAATATTTGGCGCAGGCGCGGACCATGTCCTGGGTTTCCTGCGTGGTCTCGGCGACGCCGTTGGTCGGGAAGAAGGCGACGCGGAGTTTGGAGATGTCGGGGGCGACCGGCTTCCACGGCATAGGGTACTGCGCGCAATCGATGAAGTCGGGGCCGGCGACGATGGGCATGAGCAGATTCAGATCTTCGACGCGGCGGGCCATGGGCCCGAGCTCCTGCCAGTTGTCGAGATAACCGCCGAAACCGACGATGTGGCCGGAGCGAGGAACGCGACCGAAGGTGGGTTTGATGCCGGCGATGCCGTTGTTGTGAGCGGGGCCGCGGATGGAGCCGCCCCAGTCGGTACCGATATCGAAAGGCGATCCGCCGGCCGCGACGATGGCGCCGGCGCCGCCGGAGGAGCCTGACGTGGAGCGCGTGAGGTCGTAGGGGTTCTTGGTGATGCCGTAGATGATGTTGGCGGTTGTACCGACTCCGGGGATACCGCCACCGGCGAGGGTCCATTCGGGGGTGTTGGTCTTGCCGAGGAGGACCGCGCCCGCAGCGCGGAGGCGGGCGACGACGGTGGCGTCTTTCTCCGGGATGAAGTCCATGCGGCCGACGGTGCCGGCGGTCGAGATGACGCCGGCGGTGTCGATCGAGTCTTTAATGGTGAAGGGGACGCCGTGGAGGGGACCGAGGATTTTTCCTGAGGCGAGAGCGTCGTCGGCGGCCTTGGCCTCGGCGTAGGCGCGGTCGCGGCAGAACTGGACGACGGCGTTGAGCTTCGGATTGACGGCGTCGATGCGGGCGTAGTGGGCTTTGACGGCTTCGACGGAGGAGATCTTTTTGTCGCGGATTAGGCCGGCGAGCTTGGTGGCGGTCATGAAGACCGGGTCGTCGGTGGTGTCTTTGGATTTCAGATACGACGGACCGGAGGCTGACGAGGTCTGGGCAGACGCGGGAAGGATGCCGAGCTGGGCGAGGAGGGTGGCGGAGCTGGCGAGGCCGGCGCGGCGGAGGAAGGAGCGCCGCGTGGACTGCGGAGAACGCTCAACGCTCAACGCTGAACGTTTAACGCTCAACGGCGCAGGCGTGGAATCGGGAATGGGCGTGGGGGAGGTGGTGGGTGAACTCATGACTTGAGCGTTGGGAGTTGAGTGTTGGGCGTTGGATGTTCCGGCGCGTAGCGACGGCGGGTCAGTGGGTGTCGAAGACGGCTTGGTAGAGTTTCAGTTTTTCTTTGATGGCGGTGAGTTCGGCGGGCGTGGGATTGCGCGGATCTTTGGCGGGCGGGAGTGCGCCGAATTTGAGGAGGCAGGCCATGAGGAGGATGCGGGCCTTGGTGGCGGTGAGGTTGTTGCCCTCGATGGCGAGGTTCTGGTCGTTGCCCTGCATGAAGCCGTGGGCGTCGCCACGGGCGGCGCGAGCGACGGGGAAGCCGTGAAGCGCGGCGAGATCGAGCGCGGCATCGACGGAGGCGATCTGACTGCCGTAGGGCGCGAGGCCTTCGCCGACGAAACCGGCTAGTTGCGGAGGACCACTCAGGAGGGATTCCAAGCGGGCGAGCACCTCGACTTGGGTGGACGGATCGCGCGTGGTGTCGTCGTTGGTCTGCCAGCGGGCTGACTTGACGAAGGTGACCGACGGGATGGAGGTCGGGAGGAGTTCGCCGCCGGCGTCTTTGGTGGCGAAGGGAACAGTTGTCAGGCCGGAGTCACTACGCACGACGGCCGGGACGCTGGAGGGCGACTGGGTGAGACGGACGTCAGAGCGGTGGGTGGATTTGCGGACGGAGACGTAGGTGAGTTTCGGGCCGTAGCCCATGGTGCCGACGATGCCGCCGAAGCCGCCGGTGATGACGTAACCGCCGGGACGGGCGTCGCCTTTTTGGATTTCGCGGGCGCTGTGCAGGACATTGTCCTGAATCATCAAAGAGCCGACGAAGTCTTTACCGGAGGTGTCGGCCCAGATGCGTGACGTGATGTACTCGATGGAGTCGGCGATGTTGCCGTCGCCGTCGGCGCTGAGCGTGCCGTGGGCGCGTTGAGCGGAGTTGCCGAGGAGGGGCTTGGTCGTGTCGATGACGAGACTGAGCCAGTAGGTCGTGTCCTCGACATTGGGGCTGCCTTCGAGCCAGATCGCGCCTTCGTAGTCGCCGGAGGAAAGCGCTTTTTGGACGATGTTGGTGGCGCGGGCGAGGTGCTGGCGGGAGCCGGAAGCGCCGTACGGACCGTAGGTGAAGAAGTGTTCGCCGAGTTTTTCGGGGGTGATGTCACCGGTGCCTTTGTCGGTGCGCTTGGAAGCGGGGAGGCCCTTGGTGTATCCGCCGGATGGAGCCGGACGGTAGAAATCGAAGGAGGCTTTTTCGTAGATGCGGCCGCCGGCGCGCTCGATGTCTTCGAAGATGCGGGAGGCGTCGGGGTAGAACGTCTGACGGGAATGGGCGAAGGGTGCGCCGCGTTTGGCGGCGGTGGACTCCCAAGCGGAACCGTCGGCCTGGAGGCCCATGAAGGGGAGCGGGTAGAGACCGTCCTCGGGTTTCAGGGTGACGGCGTAGACGGGTTTGTCGGTGGGCGCGCGGCGGGTTTTGGAGAACGAGCCGTCGACGGCGACGTAGCCGTCGGGTTTGGCGTAGAGTTCGGCGACGTCGGATTCGAGCGGGTGGGCGGTAAATTGCTCGACGTAGATCGTGACGGGAGCGGCGACGCGTTGCGGGAACAGTTCGTCGAAGGCGAGGGGCTGGCCGTCGGCGCCTTTGAGGAGAGGAAGACCAGCGGCGGCGCGGGCTTTGTTGCTCGTGATGAGCGGGCGGGAGTTTTGGACGGTGGCGGTGGGGCCGGAGAAGATGGCGATGCGCGGCTTAGCTGGCGCTGCCGCGGAGAGGGATGAAAGCGGGAGGAGGGCGAGGGCGACAGCGGCGGTGCGGAGAGGATGACCAATGACCAGTGACCAATGACCAGTGCGCAGGCGGGGGCTCGAAGCCTGATCGAGATTGGCGCGAAGAAGCGCGCTCGGAGTGCGCGCTCCACCCGGAAAATCGGCGGAGGAAGCGGAACGCTCAACGCTCAAAGTTGAGCGCTTAACGTTTAAGTCGGTGGGGCCACCGGATCGGTGGCGATGCGGTGGGAAGGGCATAAAATCAGTAGGTGATTTTTTCGATGCCGAGGAGCGGCGTAGTGGCGGGCAACTTACGTTGCGGGTTCGCCTGTTCGTAGGCGTAGGCGACTTTGATGAGCGTCGGCTCGTCGTAGAGACGGGCGAGGATCTCGAGGCCGACGGGGACGCCGTCGGTGTTGAAGCCGGCGGGGACGGTCATCGCGGGCATGCCGGTGGCGGTGGAGATGCGGTTGCCGTTGCCGGCTACGCGGCTGCGGGGCTCGTTGGTCGGGGCGGGGGTTTCGCCTTTGTTGGGAACGGCGTCGGCAATGGTGCGAACGGGTTTGGTCTCGTGCGGGTAGACGAGGACATCGACCTGCCAGCGGTCCATGATCTCATGGACAAATTTCTGGAGAACGAAGCGGCCTTCGAGTTTGGCGATGTACTCGGCGTTGCCGGTGGGCTCGGCGGCAGACTGCTCTTCGCCGTAGCGCTTTTGGAGGCGTCCGATGACGCCGCCTTTGACGAGGTCGGGGATGGTCTTGATCGGGAAATCGGGACCGCGGCTGGCGAAGTAGGCTTCGAGAGCGACGCGGTTCTCGGCGTTGCCGTAGTTGGTCTCGCGGACGACGTCCCAGAGATTTGCGCCGACGGGGAGCGGATCGATGACGACCGCGCCGGCATCCTTGAGTTTCTTGATGGCGGCCTCGATGAGTTCGACGGCGGGTTTGTCGGCTTCTTCGGTGCCGAAGAGCTCGCGGACGACGCCGATGCGGGCGCCTTTGAGACCGTCTTTTTTGAGGGATGAGAGGTAGTTGTCGGAAGGCGTTTTCCCGAGGCCTTTGTATGAGAAAAGATCTGACGCGTCGGTGCCGGCCATGATGCTCATCGTAATGGCGGCGTCGGTGACGCTTCGCGTCATGGGGCCGGCACGGTCGTAAGTGATCGAGATCGGGATGATTCCGCCGCGGGAGACGAGGCCTTCGGAGGGGGCGAAGCCGACGAGGTTGGCCTTGGTGGAGGGATTGCGAATAGAAGAGCCTGTCTCGGTGCCGAGGCCGACCCAGCCGAAGAGCGCGGTAACGCCCGCTCCGCTGCCGCCGGAAGAACCGCCGGGGATTTTTTCCAGGTTGTACGGATTGAGCACCTGGCCACCGAGGGAGCTGGTGCCGGTGGCGCCACGGGCGAATTCGTCGAGATTGGTTTTCGCCAGGATGATCGCGCCGGCGGCACGGAGGCGGGCGACGGTAAAGGCGTCGCGGAACGGAACGGTGCCGGCGAGGGCTTTGGCGCCGCCGGTGGTAGCCAGGTCGAAGGTGTCGTAGTTGTCCTTCACCAACACGGGAACGCCGTGCATGAGCGAGCGCGGGCCTTTGGCTTTGCGTTCGGCGTCGAGGGCGCGGGCGAGTTCGAGTGCCTTCGGGTGAAGCGTGAGGATCGCGTTAAGTTTCGGGCCGGCTTTGTCGTACGCGGCGATGCGCTTGAGGTAGACCTCGACGACTTTCTCGGAGGTGAGGCCGGCGTCGTAGGCTTTTTGGAGATCGAGGATGGTCGCGGTGGAGAGATCGAGCTCGGCGGCGGCCAGCTTCGCTGGAATGACCAATGACCAATGACCAATGACCAGAGCGCAGGCGAGGAAGCGGGGTCTCGCGAAGGAGGCGAAGGTAGCGAAGGAGGGAAGACGGAGCATTTGGATTTTCGATTTTTGATTCTCGATTTTCGATTGGCGGAGGCGGAGGGAAGCGGGGTGGGGGCACCCCGCCTACATCAGGATCAGTACGTGATGGTTTCGCCGGGGAGGGGCGGTGTGGTTTTCGGGAGTTTGCGATGCGGCGCGGTCTGTTCGTAGCCGTAGGCGATTTGGAGGAGCTTCGCGTCTTCGAAGGCGGCGCCGAGGAACTCGATGCCGTTGGGCGTGCCGTCGGCAGTGAAGCCGGCGGGGACGGTGATTGCGGGGAGTCCGCAGTAGTCGCTGACGCTCTGGCCGGAGGCGCCGGGAGGCATGGGCCAGGTGCCTGCCTTGGGCATGGGACCGGAGCGGACGGGATAGACGAAGGCGTCGAGGTCGTAACGCGCGAGCAGGCCTTCGAGGAGATCCTTGAGGATGGCGCGGTTGCGGTACCTGCCGGCGTATTCGGGATTCAACTCCATGAGGCCCATGGCCTCCGACTCGGCGTGGCGCTCTTTCAGGCGCGGGTGGAATTTGCTGCTCTTGATCAGATCGGCGAGCGTGGCGATGGGCTGGCCGGGACCGCGGGCGGCGAGGTAGGCGTTGAAGGCGTACTTGTACTCGAAGTTGCCGAGACTCTGGCCCTGGGTCATCGCGAAGAGATCGGTGCCGGTGGTGACCGGATCGATGATGACGGCGCCGGCGTCCTTCATCTGCTTCACCGCGTCTTCGATGAGTTTATTGTACTCCGCGTGCTCGGGGCCGGTTTTGAAAAGATCGCGGAGAATGCCGAGGCGTTTGCCTTTGAGAGAGCCGGGCTTGAGGAAACTCTCGTAGGGCGCGTCGGGTGTTTTGCCGATGCTGAGGCGGGTGATCTGGTCGTTGGGATCGATGCCGGCCATGACGGACAGCATCACGGCGCAATCGTAGACGCTGATGGTCATCGGGCCGCCGCGATCCTGCGACATGGAGATGGGCATGATGCCGGCGCGGCTGAGGAGACCTTCGGTGGCGACCATGCCGACGATGTTGTTGTCGTTGGCGGGATGGCGGACGGAGCCGCCGGTTTCGGTGCCGAGGCCGACATGTGCGTAGACAGCAGCAACGCCTGCACCGGTGCCGGCGCTGGAGCCGCCGGGGATGAGGTCGAGGGCGTGAGGGTTGAGCGTCTGGCCGCCGAGGGAGCTCACGCCGTTTCCGCCGCGGGCCATTTCGTCGAG
>CAMLSH010000188.1 GCA_946482625.1 uncultured Opitutaceae bacterium | reverse complement strand
GTGAGCGGGCAGGCGGTGCTTGATCTCTTGATACGGCTTGGGGCGAAGGGCGTCCTCTTTGACGAAAAACAATCCGGCGCGCACCGCACTTTCTCCGCGGCCGATGCCGCCGCGCATCGTCTGGTGGTGTTCAGCCCGGGGTTTCGCGTGGAGCATCCGTGGCTGGAGACCGCGCTCAAGGCCGGTTGCACCTGTCTCGGTGAAACCGATTTTGCGGCGCTCTTCTGGCGGGGTACCGTGCTCGCGATCACCGGCACCAATGGCAAGACGACGCTGACGGAGTTTCTCACGCACGCACTGCGCAACGTGAAGCGCGACGCACGCGCCACCGGCAATGTCGGCTTCCCGTTTTCCGCGCTGGTCGCGGAGACGGAAGGCGGCGTGTTCGACGACATCGCCGTCTGCGAAGTCAGTTCGTTTCAGTCGGAGACGTTTGTCCATTTCCGTGCGGACGCTGCGTTGTGGACCAATTTCGCCGAGGATCATCTTGAGAGGCATCCAGGCATGCGCGCGTACTTTGAAGCGAAGTGGCGGCTCTTCGATCGGACCGTGGGCGGCGTGATGTTTGCGGGTTCGTCGGTCCAGCATTACGCGGCGGAATGCGGTCGCGTTTTGCCGCCCGAAGCGTGCGTCGCCACAGCGGACCAGCCGGCGGATGTGCTGCTGCGCGGCACGGCGTTCGAATTTTATCCGCAACGGGAAAACTTCATCCTCGCTGCCGCGTGGTGGCATCGCGCGGGTTTGCCTGAGACGGCGCTCTACGCCGCTGCGCAGAGTTTCCGCTTGGGGCGCCACCGCCTCACGCGCGTCGCCGAGCGCGAAGGCGTGACGTATTGGAACGACTCGAAGGCGACGAACTTCCACGCAGTTGAAGGCGCGCTGGCGAGTTTCACTGCGCCGGTGTTGATGATTGCCGGCGGCAAGTCGAAGGGCGGCGATCTCCCGGCATTTATCCGCCGCATCGCGCCGCGTGTGAAACACCTTTATCTTATCGGAGAAACCAAGGGCGCGCTGGCCGGCGCCTGCATCGCGCACGACGTTCCGCACACGCTGTGCGCCACGCTCGCGTATGCGGTGCAACTCGCTTCCGAATCCGCGGTCAGCGGCGACCACGTGCTGCTCAGTCCGGGCTTCTCCAGCTTCGATATGTTTCGCAACTACGAGGACCGTGGAGAACAGTTCGAGCAGTTTGTGAATAAGTTGGGAGCAACCGCCATTTCCCTCTGAATTCCATCCCTATTTAACCCATCCGTCGCATATGAAAATCCTCAAAATTTTCGGCATCGTCGTCGCCGTGCACGCCGCCGCGTTCATGTTTGTCTTCGCCATTCCTGGCTGCCGTTCCACCACGCGCCGCGCGCCGTCTCCATCCGAGACGTCGTCTTCCAACGAGGAGGGCAAAGTCCGCTACCCGGGTCTCACCGGTTATTCCACGACGGCTCCCGAAGCTGCAGATACTTCCAGCCCAGTGAGTAACGCCGACCTCAATCCCGGCGTAGTCTCGGCGCCGCAAGATTTCGGCACCACGCCGGTGCAGGCGCCCGAGCCGTCTTCGGTGCGTTTTAATCCCACTCGCCCTAACACGCCCACAGCATCCGCGCTGCAAACTGCACCCGTTACAGACGTGCAACGCGTAACAACTTACACCGTCGTGCCTCGCGACAGTCTCTGGACGGTCGCTCGGAAACACGGACTCACCGTCGCCGAACTCGCCGAGGCGAATAACCTCAAGACCGATGCGGTTCTCGGGGTCGGAAAAAAGCTCGTGATTCCCACCAAGGCACCCGCGAACGGCGCCGAGGATTCCGCAGGCGTCGGCGGCGATACGATGACCTACACCGTTAAATCCGGCGACAGCCTTGGCGCTATCGCGCGTCGCTCCGGCACGACCGTGGGAGCCATCAAGAAGCTCAACAAGCTCAGCGGCGATACCGTCATCGTCGGCCAGAAACTAACGCTTCCCGCGTCGTCCGACACCGCCGCCTCCATCGCCTCCACGCCGAGCCCGGTCGTGAAAACCAGCGCCGAAGATACGGAGCATATTGTTCAACCCAACGAAACATTGGCGCAGATCGCACGCCGCTATGGAGTCACTCAGCGTGCCCTCGGCACTGCCAACAACATCACCGATCCGAACAAACTTCGGCCGGGGCAAAAGCTGATCGTCCCCGGCGCCGGTCGTACCGCGCCCGCATCGACGCCGATGCAACCCGCGTATCAACCGCCGGTGGAAACGCCCGCCACGCAGCCAGCGCCGTCGGCTCCCGTTTCGCCGGTGAGCCCGACCGAATCGAGCCCCATCTCCGCTCCTAGCGACGAACCTCCGGTCGTGCCGGTCGAAGGCGCTTCGCCGATCACTCCCGGTTCCTGAGCGATCGCGCCTGCGACTGACGCTAATCTGATTCGACGATGAGTTCTGCCTCCGCCACCACCGCTTCGCGTGCGCCGTTTCCCGCGCACGAATCTGGCCGCGGGCATTTCGCACTCAACCCGGCGTCGGTGATCGTGACATGTGTGATCGCACTCACGTTCATCGGCCTGCCGAGTTTGTTCAGTGCGACGGCGTCATTTAAACAGGGGCCGTATTTCTGGCTCACCAAGCAGCTCATCGGCGTGTGCATGGCGGGCGGACTCGCGTGGGCGGTCAGCCGCGTGGATCTCGAATCCATGCGCCGCTATGTGTGGATCATCGGCATCGTGGCGGCTGTGTTGCTCGTGGCGGTGCTGATTCCGCACGTGGGCATCTCCGTGAAAGGCAGCAGCCGCTGGCTCGGCATCGGCGCGCTCCGTCTGCAAGTCTCCGAACTGGCGAAACTCGCGATGGTCTTCTGCCTCGCGCACTATCTCGCGGTCAATCAGACGAAGCTCGGCGATCTGAAACGTGGATACCTGATCCCGCTCGCGATGATCGGCGGTTTTGCCGGCCTCATCATCCTCGAACCCGATTTCGGCACGGCGGCGCTGACGCTCTCCATCGGATTGATCCTCCTCTTTCTCGCAGGCGCACGCTGGCGTTACATCTTGCCGACGGTCGGGCTCGCGGTCGCGGCGTTCACCGTGCTCGTCATCAACAACCCGAATCGCCTGCGCCGCTTCATGGCGTTCCTCGATGTCGAGGGCAACAAGCAGTCCGGCACGTATCAACTTTATCAATCGCTCGCCGCGTTCGCCGTCGGTGGCGTGGATGGCGCCGGGTTGGGGCAGGGGAGGCAGCAGATCAATTTTCTCCCGGAAGCGCACACGGACTTTATCTTCGCGGTTGTCGGCGAAGAGCTCGGCATGATTTTCACGCTCGGGGTGGTGGGGCTGTTCATCACGATCTTCATCGCGGGGCTCGTTCATCTGCGGCGCGCGCCGAACATGTTTCAGTTCCTGCTCGTGACCGGCTGCATCCTGCTGATGAGCCTGCAGGCCATCGTGAATCTCGGCGTGGTCACGGGAATCTTCCCCACCAAGGGTATGTCGCTCCCGTTCATCAGCGCTGGTCTCTCGAATCTTCTGCTGATGGGCCTGCTCGTCGGCATCATCGTCAACACCCAGCGGTCCTGGCCGCGCTCGACGCTTTCGCGCAAGCGCCGCGCCATGCAGGAGGTGACGGGGACGTGAGTGGCAAGACCTTCCTCATCGCCTGCGGTGGCACCGGCGGACACCTCTCGCCGGGCATCGCGCTCGCCGAAGGACTCGTCGCCCGCGGACACCGCGTCACGCTGCTGATCAGTCACAAGAAAGTGGATGCACGGCTGGTCGAAAAATACCCGCACTTCACCTTTCTTCGCATCCCGGGATCGCCCTTCACCTGGAAGCCGGCCGGTTTCGCGCGTTTCCTTTGTCAGCAACTCAAAGGACTCGCCTTCGGCTTGAGTCTGGTTCGCCGACAGCGACCAGACGGCATTGTCGGCTTCGGTGGATTCACCACCGCCAGCATCATCCTCGCGGGTTTTCTGCATCGCGTGCCCGTGGCGCTGCACGAAGCCAATCACGTGCCCGGCCGCGCCATCCGCCGCCTCAGCAAACTCGCGCGCCGCGTGTATTTGCCGCCTGGAGTCACCTTGCCGGGGCTGAAGCCGGGCAAACTTCTCTCCATGGGTATGCCGGTGCGCCGCGAGATCGCGCGCGAATCGTCTGCCGCTGCGTGCGCCGCGTTCGGGCTCGATCCGGGGCAACCGGTGCTCGTCATCCTCGGCGGGAGCCAGGGCGCGACCGCGCTCAACGACTGGGCACGCGAGCACGCCGCCGCGTTTGCCGCCGACGGCGTGCAGACGTACTGCGTCACCGGCCTCGGGAAAAGTTTGGGAGAAACGACCGAGTACCTGCGCCGTGGCGGCGGCGCGGCCAAAGTCATCTTTGCGCCTTTCTGCGATCGCATGGGCACGCTGTTGTCCGCCGCCGATCTCGTCGTCTCGCGCGCCGGAGCTGGCACACTCGCAGAACTCGCGCGCTGTGGCACGCCCGCGGTGCTCGTGCCGTTCCCGCACGCGGCGGACAATCACCAAGAAGCCAACGCGCGCTATTTCACAGAGCAGGGCGGCGGCATCGCTATCGCTCAGAGCTGCCTTGACGAACTCGCTCCGGCGGTGCGCGAGCTCCTGGCGAACGATACCGAACTGCGCAAGTACCGCGAAGCGCTCCAGCGTATCGACCACGCCAATGCGCTGGAGACGATGCTCGACGACATCGAACACCTCTGTGGCGCATCGCGCGCAGCGCCGGCGTCTCCATCGGCTGTTTCGATTCCCACCGACGGCGACGTCGGCGCTTCCGGGAGGAGTTCGTCATGAGAACCGCCGCTCTTCCCAGGCTTTTCTCTCGCGAGGTGACATCGATTCACTGCGCCGGCATCGCCGGCATGGGCGTCGGTCCGCTCGCCATCTACCTCGCGCAGCTCGGCTTTAAAGTCAGCGGCGAGGACGACGCGATGATCGAGGCCATGCGCGCCCACCTCGAACGCGCCGGCGTCACGCTGACGGTCGCCGGAGGCATCCCGCCGCAATGCAACCTGGTTGTTTTCTCCTCGGCGATCTCCCCCGCGCACCCCGCCTTCATCGCCGCATCCGCGCGGCAGATACCGCTCGTCCGACGTGGCGAGCTGCTTGCCGAGGTGGTGCGTGACAAGAAACTCGTCGCGGTCTGCGGTTCGCACGGGAAAACCACCACGACGGCGATGCTCATCGCCGCGCTGCGCCGGGCGAATTTTCCCGCCGGGTATGTGCTCGGCGGACTCTTCAACGACGACAGCGTCGCTCCGGCCCGCGCCGGCTCCAACGACTGGGTCGTTGCCGAGATCGACGAAAGCGATGGCACGATCGACCGGTTTTCCCCGGCCATCACGGTGACGGTGAATCTCGATTGGGATCATCCCGATTACTACCGGCAGCAGGCCGATCTTGAGGCGACGTTCGCGGCGCTTTTCGAGCGTACGACCCAAGCTGTTTTGGTGAGCGATGCCTGCGCGCTGTCAGCGCGGGTCGCGTTGCAACAACGCGGGAAAACGTCCGTGCACACCTTCGGACGCACCGGCGATTACCGGGGACAGATCGAGAGCGAGTCCGGCGAACGGCAGACGCTCGCGCTCAATCATCTTTTCCCTCCCTTGCACGCGACGGTGCGTGCGCAGGGCGAGTTTAATGCAGCCAATGCCACGGCGGCGCTGGCTGCTGTGCATCTCATGGGGGCCCCACTTTTGGCCTCCTTGTTGGCTGACTACCCGGGAGTGCGGCGCCGCCAGTCGGTGCTGCACTCCACGGCCGGCCTGACGGTGATCGAGGACTACGCACATCACCCGTCCGAAATCCGCGCCTTGCTCACGAGCCTCCGTCGCCGCCTTGGCAAAAGCGGCCGCCTTGTCGTTGCTTTTCAACCACACCGCTACAGCCGCACGGCGCAGTTCAAGGCTGAGTTTGCCGCCGCTCTCGCGCTCGCGGATCGCGTGCAGCTGCTCGATGTCTATTCCGCCGGCGAGGCGTTGATCGCTGGAGGAACGACCGCCGATCTTTACGCAGAACTGCGTAAAAACGCGCCGTCACTCCCTGCCGCATATTATCCGGGCCAGCCGGGCGTGCTGCTCGATCGTCTTTCCCGCGAGATCACAGCAGGTGATCTCGTGGCCTTCGTGGGGGCGGGCGACATCGACCAATGCGCCCGCGAATGGATCGCGCTCATGAGTGAGAAACAAAAAGCGGCCGCCCGCTGGGATGAATTCGCCGCCGTCCTGCGCGAGAAGGTTTCGCCCGCGACCAAAGTGAAGCGCGAGGAATCGCTCGCGGAGAAAACCACGATGCGTGTCGGCGGTGCCGCCCGGATTTATATCGAGCCGGCGTCGGCGGACGACTTGCGCGAAGTCTTGAAAGAAACGAGGGCGCGCTCCGTCGCGATTCACATCCTCGGACGCGGCTCCAATTTGTTGATACCGGATGACGGCGTGGATGGCGTGGTCATCTCTTTCAATCACGCGAGCTGGCAGATCTTCGAGCCGCGTCCGGACGGGCGCGTCTGGGTCGGCGCGGGCCTGCGGCTGAAAAATCTGTGCGGTCTGGCGACCAAAGCCGGGCTTGTCGGATTCGAATTTCTCGAAGGCATTCCCGGCAATGTCGGCGGCGCGTTGCGCATGAATGCCGGTGCGATGGGCGGCTGGATGTTCGACGTCGTTGAGGAAGTCCGCCTCATGACGCGCGACGGTGAGGAGCGGCTCATGAAGCGCGCCGAGATGCACGTGGATTACCGGCATTGCGCGGAGCTCCATGAGTCAATCGCGCTCGGCGCGTTACTGCGACCGGCAGCGCAATCGGCGGCGGACGACATCGCGCGCCAGATCGACGTTTACCGCGACAAACGCCAAAAATCTCAGCCGCGCGAACCAAGCGCGGGTTGTATCTTCAAAAATCCGCCCGGCAGTTCCGCGGGAAAACTCATCGATGAAGCAGGCCTCAAAGGCGAGCGGGTGGGGGACGCGGAAGTGTCGCCCGTTCATGCCAACTTCATCGTCAACCGCGGGCACGCGACGAGCGCCGACGTGATTGAGCTGGTCCGCCGGATCCGCGCACGCGTCGAGCAGGCGAAGGGCGTGAAGCTCGAGCCCGAGGTGCTGCTCTACGGCAAGGAGTGGAAGGACGTTTTATGAGCGCTAACGAACCTATCATCGCTGTCTTTGCTGGAGGCATCTCGCCCGAGCGCGACGTTTCGCTCGGATCGGGCGCGGCTTGCGCGGCGGCGCTCGCACGGAGTTTCCCGACCCGTCTTTTCCACATCGACGACGAATCGCTTCCCACCGGACTCGACCCCGCGCGGCATGTCGTTTTCTCGACGTTGCACGGGACGTTCGGCGAGGACGGTGGCATGCAACGCCTGCTCGATGCGGCGGGCGTGACCTATGCCGGCTGCGACGCTTTGAGCAGCGCGCTGACGATGGACAAGAC
>CAMLSH010000187.1 GCA_946482625.1 uncultured Opitutaceae bacterium | reverse complement strand
TTCGGTGGAGGTGCCGCGCACGTCTTCTGGCGCGATCCGGAGCGCGCACTGATCGGCCTGACCGCCAGCGGCGTGACGTCGGACTTCGTTCGCTCGCAGGACTTCGGCGTCGAAGCGGAGTACTATTGGAAAATCGTCACCTTCGGCGTTCACGGCGGCGTCGCCTCCATCAAGTACGACACGCCCGCGCCTTTCATCGACACGGATCGTTCCAACGGATTCATCACCGCATCTGCCACCGTCTATCCGGTGAAAAACCTCTCTGTGCGCGCTTACGCCTCACGCCGTTTCGCGCAGAGTCACTACGGTGCGGAAGCTGAGTTTCAGATCCCGGGGAGAAACCTGGCAATCACCGCCGACGTGGTCCGAGGCCGTTTCGGTTACGACCACGCCCTGTTTGGGCTCCGGTATTATTTCGGCGGCAAGAAAACCTTGCGCGACCGGCATCGCCACGACGATCCCCGCAACCTGGCGACAGATACCCTCTACGGCGTCGGCAACTATGGCGCCCAGTTTAACTCCAAGGCGCGCGAATATCTGCGGGCCTTGGCGGTCGCGAATCCAGGATTGGCCAACGGCGGAGATTTCGGCTCGGGCGAATATGGCTACGCAGACTTTATCGTGGCCTTTCAATTCCTTCCTCCGACCACCAGCCTGGCCGACTAATGTGAGCAAGGGGCCGCCCGCCTCCCCTTCGCGACCGGGCCATCACTCCACGGAGGTCAGGTTCCGCACCGGCAGCTCAGCGAATAAAAAATTTGCCCGTCGCCTCGCCGCTAGGCTTTGCTGTCCGTTCATCCCTCGATCCATCCTATGAAGAGCAGCCACCACTGTGCCCAACTCAACCCGTCCAACCTCGGCGCGTCCGTCTCGCTCGTCGGCTGGGCGGACTCCATCCGCGATCACGGCGGCATCCTCTTCATCGATCTGCGCGACCGCAAAGGCATCACGCAGGTAAAATTCGACCCGCACGTAAACGCCGAGCTCGCCGCCCAAGCCGCGCTTGTGAAGCCCGAGTCCGTCATCGGCGTCTCCGGCAAAGTCGTCGCCCGCCCCGAAGGCACGGTGAACAAAAACATCCCCACCGGCGGCATCGAGGTCGATGCGACCGCGCTGGAGATCTTCAACATTTCCGACACCCCGCCCTTCCCGCTCGACGACATCGGCGGCGACAAGGTCAACGAGGACCTCCGCCTCACCTATCGCTACCTCGATCTGCGCCGTCCGAAAATGCGCAAGAATCTCCAGGTCCGCCACAAGGCCACCAAGGCGATCCGTGACTATTTCGACTCTCAGGAATTCATCGAGGTCGAGACGCCCGCGCTCTTCAAATCCACGCCCGAAGGCGCCCGCGAATACCTCGTGCCCTCGCGCATCCACGCCGGCCAGTTTTACGCGCTCTCGCAGTCGCCCCAGCAGTTCAAGCAGATCCTCATGGTCGCCGGCGTGGAGCGTTATTTCCAAATCGCCCGCTGCTTCCGCGACGAAGATCTCCGCGCCGACCGCCAGATGGAGTTCACCCAGGTCGATGTCGAGGCGTCGTTCATCGACCGCGAAGACGTGTATCGGATTTTCGAAGGCATGTTGAAACGCGTCTGGAAGGAAGTCCTCGATGTGGACATCCCCACGCCGTTCCTGCGTATGCCTTTCGTGGATGCGATGAACCGCTTCGGCGTGGACAAGCCCGACATGCGCTTCGGCCTCGAACTCACCGACGTCTCCGGCATCTTCAAGGAGTCCGCCTTCAAAGTCTTCCAATCCACGGTCGCCGGCGGCGGCGTGATCAAAGCCATCAACGCCAAGGGCCTCGCCGACATGACGCAGGGCGAGATCAAAGCCCTCGAAGACATCGCGAAGTCCCTCGGCGCGAAAGGCCTCGCCTTCATCAAGTCCGAAGGCGGCGAGTGGAAATCGCCCATCGTCAAATTCTTCTCCGACGCCGAAAAGGCCGCGCTCACCAAGCAGCTCGATATCCAGGACGGCGACATGGTGTTCTTCGCCGCCGCCGGTTGGGAAAAGGCCTGCGCCATCCTCGGCCGCATCCGCCTCGAAGCCGCGCAACTCCTCGTGAAACGCGGCAAGATGACCATCCGGCACGACGACTGGAAATTCCTCTGGGTCGTCGATTTCCCGCTGATGAGCTTCGACGAAGAGTCGAACCGCTACGTCGCCACGCACCATCCATTCACCGCGCCCGTCGGCGAAGATGCGCAGTATCTCGACAGCGATCCGAAGCGTGTCCGCGGCCAACACTATGACGCCGTGCTCAACGGCATGGAACTCGGCGGCGGCTCGATCCGTATCCACCAGCCCGCGATCCAAAAGAAGGTCTTCGAAGACGTCCTCAAAATTCCCGCCGACGTCGTCGAGAGCCGTTTCGGCTACATGCTCAAGGCCTTCACCTACGGCGCGCCTCCGCACGGCGGCATCGCCTTCGGACTCGATCGCATGGTCGCGCTCCTCTGCGGCACGACGAGCATCCGCGATGTCATCGCTTTCCCGAAGACGCAAAAAGGCCAGGACCTCATGGCCCAAAGCCCGACGCCGGTCACCGCGAAGCAGCTCAAAGAGCTGCACATCCAGACAGTTATCCCGCAGGAGTAAGACCTTCGTTCACGACGCCTGCGCTTCGATAAAGAGCAGGCGTCGTATTGATCGGGTGCGCCTTACCCGCCTTCGCGGCGTGCAGAGGCCGCCCAACTCTCCGAGCCGGGCTAAAACGTTCCTTTCACGCCGAGTTCCCAGAAGGCGCCAAAGCGGGCGTAGCGGGCCCACGCCTCGTCCCGCCCTTGGTAGCCCCAGATCGGCTCGTCGAAGATGTTTTTGCCGTTCACGAACAGAGCCACCCGACGGTTGATCTGATAACTCGCGCTCACGTCGCACATGAGGCGCTCGCCATCGATATTAGGCCACCCGCCTACGGACGTGCTGGTCTGGCGTTTACCGGTGTAGTTGGCGCGAAACTGACTGGTGAACCGTCCCTGGGTGTAACTGACGCCCGCGTTCCACTGATCCTTCGCCGCGTTGAGATAGTTATCCCAGCTATCGAAATGCAGGCGTGTGTAGTTTCCAAATACGCCCAGCCCTTTCAGGAACCCGGGCAGGAAGGACAGCTGCTGGGCGTAGTCGAGCTCGACACCGCCGGAGGACGAGTCCGCCACGTTGTCGGTGATCGAGAGCGTGTAGCCCGGATAAGTTTCGGCCAGATAAGTGTCTGTCACCGGGATGCCGGTCCTCGTGCGCTGGAGGTTTTTTATCTCCGACCGAAACCAGCCCACCGTGACCTGACCGACCGGCTCGAAGTAGTACTCGAGGCTGACGTTGAGGTTCTTCGATTTCTCTGGCTTCAGCTCCGGGTTCGTCGTGTTGAGCGTGCGGGTATTCTCGTTTAAGCCGCTGATGCCGGGAATCAGATTGGAGATGTCGGCGCGGGTGATGGCGTCGTGGTAAGAAGCACGGAGCAGCAGATTTTCATGGATGCGATAGGTGCTGTGCAGGTAAGCGAGCGTGGTGTCGTAGGTAGAGTCGCTGGTGAGACGGTTTGAGTATCGGGCAACAACATACGCCTCGGTGTTCGTGGCAACAGAGCCCGGGTTTGTCGGGTTCACCGCCCGTTTGGCGGCTGCATCGCCGATGTCATTCAGGCCCTTGCCCCATGAATAGGTGCGTTCGTAGCGTACGCCGGGCGACAGCTCTAGTTTCCCGAAATTGAAAACTGTCTGGATGTACACGCCATCGATCCGCTCCTTAAAGTCCCACTGATTCTGGAGCCGGGTCTGAAGATGCTGCACCGTGTTGGCCGTGAAATACGACGGATGAGCGAAATAGTGCCGCGCGAGAGCGAAGCGGTTGAAGACCGGCAAGCCGTTCGCGTTGCCGCCGAATCCCCAATCGGAGTTGAAGTCGCGCTCCACCCAATCGATCGGACGATCGTTGTCTCCCGAGTTCGCGACGCCGTCCGCGCCGACGATCATGTGCTGCATGCTTTCCTGGCGCTCCACATCGCGCACGTTGAGCGTGGAGGTGACGCCCGTCTTGAACGCGGCACGAACATCGCCGAGATCGAACGTGTAGCGCAGGTCCGCACGCCCGCTCCAGATCTGGTCTTTGCTGCGTCGTTTGACCGCGGTCAGGCTGTTGTTGTTGAAGCTATAGTTCGCGGGATTCCTCGCGTCCGCTCCGCTCAATTGGGTGAACGTCATATTGTCAGGGCTGTCCGGTGCCTCGCGTCGCCACGTCCAGTTGATGACCGGACTCGTCGCAACGGTGTTGTCGAACCAGCCCTTGTCGAGCGAGCCGTACCAGTTGTCAGCGCGGGAAAACTGCGCCTGTCCCGTCACCAACAGATCATTGCGTTTAAACTCCAGATTGCCGTTCAAGATCATCGTGTCGCCCCACTTCGCGCGCGCCGTGCCGCCGTTGGTCATCTGCCACGTGCCGCCGTAAATCGTCTGGCTGGCGAGAGAGTACTCCACGCCGGGCACGACCGGACCGCCCGGAGAATTCACCACGCCCGCCGTCGCGGAGTTGGCCGGAACGTTCATTTGGAAATTCCGGTTGAGCGATTCGTTGTAGAAGGTGTTGTAGTCGATTTTCAACCACCCGGAGAGCTCCGGTGTGAACTTGTAGTCGAAGCGGATGTTTTGGTTCGTCCGCCGCGTCGGTCGCCGGCCGTCTTGAAACTGGATGTTGTTGGCGCGCGGTACTTCGGTCGCGTTGTTGTTCGGATCGCTGTCCACCGTGTAGGCCGTGCCGCCGCCGCCCACCCACAGGTGACGCTGCGTGCTGTAAACGTCGGAAAGGCTGATGCCCAGGATTACACCGAGCCTCCCGCCCGCCAGCACCTCGGAATATTCGAAGGCATAATTGGGCCTCACCTTGTAGTGGTCGGAGTCGTCCCAACCGTAGGTCTTGTCGAATTCGAGCGCGTTGGAATTACCCGTGAGACTGACCGAGTAATTGATCCGCCGTCCCTTGCTATCGAAGGCGCTTTTGCTGCGCAGATTCACCGTGCCGGCCGCGGTGGAGGGCTGATCCGGCGTTGGCGTCTTCGACAGCTCCACCGTCTCGATTGAGGAAATGGAAAGCTGCTCAAACTCGAACGTGCGACCGGTGCCGATCGTCGACGAACCGGCCATCGCGACGCGCGCGCCGTCGATCATCACAGAGGTGTATTTCGGGTTGTACCCGCGGATGCGGATCGCGCGTACATCGGCCTCGACGTAGTCCGCCGTCACGCCGGGCATGAGCTTCAAGAACTCGCCGACGTTGTTCTCCGGTACTTTGCCGAAGGCGTCGGAAGCGATGACCTTGACCATGTTCTCGGCGTTGCGCTGCTCCATGATCGCTTTCGCGTTCCCCTCGCGCGCCGTGGTGACGACGAACGCGCCGAGCTTGATCAAATCCGGGTCGTACGCGTCGCTGGTGAGATTCACGTCGTGCCGGATCGATTGTCCCGCCAGCACCGTCAACACGATGGTCTGCGTTTCCAGGCCGAGATAACTCACTTGAAGTTCGACCGGCCCCGCCGGCACGCCGGTCAGCAGATAGTCGCCGCCGCTTTCTGAAATCCCGGAGATCGACGTGCCCTTGATGCTCACCGTGGCATTGCGGAGATACTGCCCGGTGGCTTCGTTGAGAACACGTCCCGAGATAGAGCCCGTGGACTGCGCGGCCTCACTTTGGCCGGCAACCGGTATCAGCGTGATCGTTACGAGCGTGACGGCCGCGACCGCCAGACGGAAAAACGCATCGGCACACCGCGCGCGACCAGCGACTGCGTTCAGACAGAGGATCGAAGAATCGGCTTTCATGGTAGGATTGGGGTTGGTGTGGCAGAAAACCGGATCTGCCGGGGTTGGGACTGGAGATTACTTGCGTAGGGGAAGGTGGACAAAGAACCGGGGGCGTTCCTCACGGCTGATTCGCGTTCAAGAGGTTGTCTGCTTTGCCAGGGTGAAGAAAAACGTGGCGCCGTGATCCACCGTCGCCTCCGCCCACACGCGGCCGCCATGTCGGAGGATCACCCGTCGCACGATCGCCAAGCCGATGCCGGTGCCGGGAAACTCCGACGCCGGGTGCATCCGCTGGAATTCGCCGAACAGTTTGCCCGCGGTGGCCATGTCGAAACCGGCGCCGTTATCGCGTACGAAATAAGCCGGCTCACCGCCCTGCTCGCTCACGCCAAACTCGATCGTCGCCGCCTCCCGCTTCGCGGTGAACTTCCACGCGTTGCCGAGCAGATTCTCCAAAACGATCCGCAGCAGGTGACCGTCCCCCTTGACCACGACAGCGGGCGCGATCGTGAAGACAACTTTCCGTCCGGGTTCCCGCGCGGCCAGATCCTCGAGGATCTGCTGCGCCTGATGGGAAAGATCGACCGAGCTCATGCGCAGTTCGGTCCGCGTCACACGCGCCAGATTCAGCATGTCTTCAATCAACTGCCCCATCCGCTGCGCCGCCGCGCAAACCCGTTGGAGATGGCCGTTCCCCTCCTCATCCAGTTTTCCGCCATAATCCTCCAGCAGCAGCCTGCTGAACCCATCGATGCTGCGCAGCGGGGCACGCAGATCGTGCGACACGGAGTAGGAAAACGCTTCGAGTTCGCGGTTGGCCGCCTCCAGTTCCGCCGTGCGCTGACAAACGCGCACCTCCAGCTCATCGTGCGCCTTGCGCAGGCGGCCTTGTTCCAACAGCACGCGGATGCTTTGGGCGATGATCAATCCGCCGAGGAGGATCATCAGCAGGACAAACCAGACTTGGCGCCAAACCGGCGGAAGTACCACGAAAGCCAATACAGCCGGCGTGGGGTCCACGTTGAAATCCGGGTCACGCGCGCGCACTTCGAGCAGGTGCTGTCCGGAAGGCAGAGTGAAAAAAGCGTGGCCGCGGTCCGACGTGAAAGCCGACCAACGCCCCGCGTCGAGCCGGTACGAAAACTGTAGCCGAGCGTCCTTCGGCTCACGCCACGGCACGACGCCATTCCAGAGCACGGCGATGTTGCCCGGCTGCGAAACGACCTTCGCCCCCGCTGCGATGCGCGTGCGCGGCGGCTCGCCTAGAAACTGGTGACGCACCGTGCGGAAATCGTCGCGCGGGTTTGGCGCCGGAGATTTCGACCATGCCCGGCGCATCCAGTAGAGGTGGTAGCGATTGATCCACAACCCGCCGGAGGCTGCTGCCTTCAAGTTCCCGCCTTCGTGCGGGAAGTTCAACTGCTCGGGCAACACATCCGGCATCCACGCCTCTCCATCGAAGCGGCTGACTCCACGGTCGGTGGCGGCCCAGATCGAACCATCGGTCGTCTGCGCCATGCTCCGCACGCTATTGGCGTCCAGATTGTCTTTCCCTTGAAACTGCTCCCAACGCTTCCCGTCGAAGCGCAGCGCCCCAGCCTCGCGGGAACCGACCCAAAGATC
>CAMLSH010000186.1 GCA_946482625.1 uncultured Opitutaceae bacterium | reverse complement strand
CGAAGCCGCCAACAGCCGTATCGTCGATGTGGACGTCGCTCAGGAATCCACGCAACTCGCCCGGTGGAATACTCTCGTGCAGGCTGGCACCGCGATGCTCTCGCAGGCCAATCAAAGCGCACAGACCGCTCTCCGTTTGATCTCATAACGGTAGCGTTAAGGTTAGTGTTGATTAGAAACTGATACGGAATCTACCGTGACCCCGCACGTGTTCGAGCACGCGCGGGGTTTTTCTTTTTGGCGCGGGAGTGTGATCTCGCGTCCTTATGCGTCGGACTTGCCGCGCCTGCATTTTTCAGCCGACGTGAACGCGTTGCTTCATGCCGACCCTTCAAGAGACTTTCGATCAGGCTGTCCGTCTCCAGCGCTCTGGGCAACCAGCGGCTGCGATCCCGTTGTACCAAGAGGTCATTCGCGCTGCGCCGACGATTGCCGAGGTTCATCATCAACTGGGCAACGCATTCAAAACACTGCTCCGCCATGACGAAGCACTTGCTCCGCTCGCCGAAGCCGCCCGCCTCGCGCCTCGCGACGCGGTGGTCCGCTTGAATCTCGGCGTGACGTTGCTCGAACTCCAGCGCTACGCCGAGGCTGAAGCACATTTCCGTCAGGCGCTGTTGATCGAGCCGAGCCGTCCGGAAGCGCATAACATCCTAGGCAACGCCTTATTTTCCCAAGGACGTCTGGCCGGGGCGGGGGCGTGTTTCCGCGAGGCGTTGCGCTTGCGTACCGACTATGCGCCTGCGCACGACAACCTCGGTCGTATGGCCCGCGCGCAAGGGCGGATCGAGGAAGCCGTCGCTCACTACCGTGCCGCACTTGCGCTCCAACCGAAGCCCGGTACGCACAGCAATCTACTGCTGGCGCTCAACTACATCGACGGCGTTTCGCCGCAGGAGATTCTTGCCGAGCATCAGCGCTGGGCGGCGCGCTACGCGGAGCCGCTTACCGCCGTTGCTACAAAGCCTGATACCGACCCGATCAAAGGCCGGCGCCTGCGGGTGGGTTATGTGTCCCCCGATTTCTCCAATCACGCCGTTGCCTACTTTTTCGAACCGGTGTTCAACGCTCATGATCGCTCTGCGTTCGAGATATTTTGTTATTCCAACGTTCTCGCGCCGGACAAGGTCACGGCCCGATTGCGCGCGACCGCGGAGCACTGGCGCGACATCGCTCCTCTGGGTGACGAGCAGGCCGCCGCGCTGATTCGCGATGATCACCTCGATCTGTTGGTCGATCTTTCCGGTCACACCGCTCGCAACCGTCTGCTGGTGTTCGCCCGTCGCGTCGCTCCCGTGCAGCTCACGTGGATCGGTTATCCGAATACAACCGGGCTCTCCGCAATCGACTTCAGGCTCACCGATGCCGTGAGTGATCCGGTTGGGAAAACCGAATCGCTCCACACGGAGAAGCTCATGCGTCTCCCGGGGCCGTTTTCAGTCTATCAACCACCCGCCGACGCTCCACCTGTGGGGCCGCTGCCATCGCTGGTCGCACCGCTCACCTTTGGATGCTTCAATAATTTTGCCAAAGTAACACCGTCGATGATCGCGCTCTGGAGTCGTTTGCTCGGTGCGATCCCAGAGTCCCGTCTCTTCCTGAAATCCCGGGGACTCGAAGATCCTGAAACCGCCACCCGCATCCACGGAAGTTTCGCGAAGCATGGCGTGAACGAGGAGCGCATCCTTCTCGATGGCCGTGAACTTTCTGTGCCCGCGCACCTCGCGCTTTATCATCAGGTGGATGTCGCGCTCGACACGTTTCCTTACAACGGCACGACGACAACTTGTGAAGCGCTCTGGATGGGTGTTCCGGTCATCACGCTCGCCGGTGAAACGCATGTCGCCCGAGTTGGTGCGAGTTTGCTGACGCATGTCGGCGCGGCGTCCTGGATTGCGCCAACGCCGGAGGAGTACTGTCAAAAAGCGATCGAACTCGCGCTCGATCTCCGGCGGATGCCTTCGCTGAGGGGTGAACTCCGCGAACGTATGCGCAACAGCCCCCTTTGTGATGCGGCTCTCTTTACGCGAGGTCTCGAAAAGATATTTCGCGATATAGCGCGCTAGGATGAAGCAATGCATGAGTGAACGAGAGTTCGCTCAACTCACGGGCTGCTTCAGGGCGTCACAGCCGTGCGATAGCTTCGGCGAAAGCCGTAGCGTGAGAAAGGTGATTCATCAACGTACTCGCCATGAGTTCACTTCGAAGTTGTGGGCGGATTGCGGCGAGTGTTTCTGGCGATCGAGAGAACTGGAGCGCGATCCGCACATAGTCGTCCACGTTTTGAGCGATCCATTCGGGGTGGCCGCTTGCGTTGAGCAGCGAACAACCCACCCGGCTCGCATGGCGGTCACCGCGTAATGTGATCACGGGTACGCCCATCCACAGAGCTTCGCAGGTCGTGGTGGTCCCGTGATAAGGAAACGTATCGAGCGCGACATCCATACGGTGGTAGCAGGCGAGGTGTTCGGCGGTCGTCGTAGTTGGCGGAAGGAACATGACGCGGTCAGGATCGAGATCCGCTTTGACGAGGCGAGCGCGCAGGTGGACCGGATCCAGACCAAAGCTCTTCAGCATCAGGCGCGAACCGGGCACGGCACGAAGAACGGACGCCCAGAGCCTGAGCGTGAGGTCGTTTACCTTGGAAAGATTATTGAAGGAACCGAAGGTGAAGGGGTTTTCCTGCGAGCAGGGCGGAGGAACGGGCGCTGGAGCATCGGGCGGCGGCTGGTAAGTCCACGCGCACGGCGCAAAGCGGATGAGTTTTTCCGTGTGCAGTGCGTCGCTGTCGCCCGGCGGATCGGCGATGGCATCGGTGAAGCGGTAGTCCATTGCCGAGAGTCCGGTGGTGTTCGGATAACCAAGATAGCTGATCTGCACGGGAGCCACGCGCTGGGCGAAAATCGGAAGACGATTCATCCCGGTGTGTCCGGCGAGATCGACGAGAATGTCAGGCTCATCCGCGCTGATTTGCATGGCGACTTCGGTGTGTGGTTTGCCGACGAAATTGCGCCATAGACTGGCCTGCCCGCGCAGACGCTCGCTCGTCGCGTCCGTCACAAAGTGGTCGTGGTAGAGAATGATCTCGAAACGCGTGCGGTCGATGTGCTGCAACAGCGGTTCTAGGAAATAGGCCACCGAGTGCGTGCGCAGGTCGGGAGAAATGAACGCAAGCCGTCGCTTATGCGGATCTCGATGCTTGTGGAAAGTAGGCGCGACACTCGCTACGCTCTCCGCAAATCGGCCGTATTCCAGATGCTCGGCGAAGAGTTTTTCGCGGGAGATCTCTGAAAGATAATTGAGAAGCATCAGCCGGTAACTGCGTGCCTCCAAATCGGCCGGCGTGCATGCGAGGCAGGCATCGAAGTCAGCGAGCGCTTCATCCGGATGATGACTGCTGAGCCGCGCCTGAGCGCGCCCCAAATAGGCCTTGGCGTAGTTGGGATCCAGTGACAGCGCAGCGGAGTGTTGGGCAATCGCGCCTGCATGATCCTGCTGGATATGAAGGAGGGTGCCTATTTGCGAATGCAGCTTGGCATCTCGGGGCTTGAGCGCGCTGGCTTGGCGATAGGCGTTGAGGGCGTCTGCGATTTTTCCTGCGAACGAATTCACCGCGCCTAGGTTGGTCCATGCGTCGACGTTTTTGGCATCCAGCTCCAAGGATTTGCGGAGGCTGCTTTCGGCCGGCCCATGCTGGCCAAGCTGTGCGAGCGCCATGCCATGCCACATATGGGTAAGCGCGACGCGGGGATTCAGCCGGAGCGCCTTTGCGAGCAGAAGGGAGGCCTCTTCATGTCTGCCGGCCTGCAAGGCAGCGGCACCGCCGAGGTGGTGCGCCTCGAAACTGCCCGGCGCGAGCGAGCGGGCGCGGGCGTAAAGAGGCAGCGCGGCGGCGAATCGTCCGGCTTGATGATGCGCCAGCGCTTGCTGGAGGAGAGCTTGAGCCTGCGGAACCGCCATGGAGGGGATAATCAGAGAGGGCTCAGGAAGCGGACGCGCTGAAGGACGCGATCGTTTCGGCAACGACGGTGCCGACAGTTTCGTGACGGTTGAAGTGTTCGTAGATCCGGCGGCGCTGCTCGCGCGACATCGCCAACGCGCGTTCGCAGGCGGCGCCCAGCGAACCGAGATCGCCCTGCTCATAGCGGAGGATCAGGCCCGCGCGGTGAAGTTCATCGAGGCGTCCTCCCGTTTTCGAATTCTCGGAAACCGGTACCATCCCGAGACAGCCGGACCAAAACGGCCGGTCGGTGTGGGTGGCGCTCATTGTGGGGACGCCGAATTTCCGGCCTTCCGGACAGAGGCTAACTTTGTATCGATTTACCTGATGCCGGTCAGCGACCGAGACGGAGTGATCGTGACTGGCAACGGTGCGGCCGGGAAATTTCTTTTCTAGAAACTCGATCTGACGGCGACGGTTGTCGGTGAGGCCCAGTTTCGAACCGAGGAAAAAGATTTTCTCCTCCGGCTCTTCGACGAATGGAGCGGCGAACGGGACGAAGTTGGCCACCCAGCTGCGATGGATCGTGCGGCAGCCGGTGGAGAGTGATGCCTGGCCTCGTATATCGAGCGGCGCTTCGTCGTGGATGAAGATGTCGAGGTGCGGAGCGATTTGTCCAAAGCACGGCATCGTGCGACTGGCTTCGTCGAAACCATAGAAGAGCACGCGCCAGCCATTGCGTTTGAGAAAGGCGAGCAGTTTGCCGGCGACCTCCGCGATCTTTTGGGGATTCTGGCCGTCGAAGATAAGCCAGCGCTCCTCGTCGGTGGACGACGCCGGCGGCAATTTGAGCAGATCGAGCAAGCCCTGGGCTCCGGTCACGTACGCGGGCAGAAATTCCAAGGAGGGATGCGTCATCGCTGCGAAGGCGCGTGTGTTTTCGCCATGCCAGTCGCAATCGAGCCGCGCCATGCGGACGAGCCCGGCATCAGCGGCGTTGGCGACGCGTCCTCTGAGGTCGAGCGCCGGAAGCCGTGCGAGAAAGGTGCGGGCATCTTCGAGACCTTCCGCCCAGTGGCAGAAGTGAGCGATACGGATGCGGCGAGGCGCGGACATGCGCGCGAGCAAATCTTTCGCGCTTAGCATGGCAATCACGCGCGTGGGAGAGAGCTGGCCAGCGACCGACGCTGCGGGTTTGCGATGAAATGATTTCCCTCCCGCGCGCTGCGCCGCTCAACTCGCCGCGTAGCAAACCCCATGAACTATATCCTCGTCGGTGGCGGTCTGGTCGGGATGGGCACGGCGCTTGCGCTCAAGCGCCTCCAGCCTGACGCAAGCATCCAAATTCTGGAGAAGGAGCCGCGTGTGGGTCAGCACCAGAGCACGCACAACAGCGGCGTGCTCCACGCGGGGCTTTACTACAAACCGGGTTCGCTCAAGGCGCGCCTCGCGGTGGACGGTATCCGGCGGATGGTGGCGTTTTGCCAGGAGCACGGTGTGAAGCACGAGATCTGCGGGAAACTCGTCGTCGCCACGACACAGGAAGAGGTCGCGCGGCTGCACACGTTGATCGAGCGCGGCACGCAAAACGGACTGCACGGACTGCGCTGGCTGGAGCGCGAGGCTTTTCGCGAGATCGAGCCGCACGCGGCCGGGCTCGCTGCGGTGCAGGTGCCGGAGGAAGGGATTGTCGATTTTCACGGCGTCTGCGCGGCGATGGAAAAAACGCTGCGCGCTCAAGGGGTGCTGATCGCGACGGGTGCGCGGGTGAAAAAATCCGTGCGAGAAGGAGCGAGTGGCTCGGGCGGCACCGGTCAGTCTTGGCGCGTGGAAACGGCGGCCGGCGATTTCACCGGAAATTTTCTGATCAACTGCGCGGGCTTGCACTGTGATCGCGTGGCGGAGAGCGCGGGCGAAAAGCGCGAGGCGCGCATCGTGCCGTTTCGCGGCGAGTATTATAAGTTGAGGCCGTCTGCACAGTCGCTTGTGCGGCACCTGATCTATCCTGTGCCCGATCCGGCGTTCCCGTTTCTCGGCGTCCATTTCACGCGGATGATCGAAGGCGGAGTCGAAGCCGGGCCTAACGCCGTGCTGGCCTATGCCCGCGAGGGCTACACGAAGTGGCACATCCGACCGGGCGATCTTTTCGACGCGCTCAGCTATGGCGGACTCTGGAATTTCATGAAGAAACACCGCGCGATGGCGTGGGAGGAAGTGCGGCGGTCGTTCAGCAAAAAGTTGTTTTGCCAGTCGCTCCAAAAGCTCGTGCCGGAGTTGACCGAAGCCGATTTGGAGCCGGGTGGGGCGGGTGTACGCGCGCAGGCGATGCTGCCGGACGGGACGCTGGTGCAGGATTTTCATTTGCTAGAGCGGCCGGGTGCGCTGCACATCCTCAACGCCCCCAGCCCGGCCGCGACGGCGTCACTCGCCATCGGCGAATACGTGGCGGCGCGGGTGGTGAATGGATCGAGGTAGCCGCGAGCTCGTCTTTGTTTCGTGGATCGTAGGTGGAGCGGGCGCTCCGCGCACGCTGAGCGACATCGAACACCCTACACGTGGAAACGCGGATCTGTATCGCTCAACGCGCCATGGACGGCGCGTTCCACCTCGGCCAAATGCGTGACGGCGTCTAGTGATTTCCCCCTAAAGACTCCCGGTGCGTGAGCCGATGCTCACGGTAACCGCAGTGTGTGCCGCGCGGCTGTACGCTCGGCGCGCCTGTGGCAGTATCATGACCCTCGCATCCACACCCCCCGCTGCTGTCCGCACTCTCGCCTCGTTGATCGACGACGTGAAACGCGTCCTCGATCTCCACACCGAAAATCCGGGCGACGCCGCAGTCTGGCAGGAGGTCGTGGCGCTCCGCCGCGCGGTCGCCGCATCCGTTGCCGCACTTCCGGTCGGCCCGAAAAATGGCCCCGAGGTGGAAGCGGCCGATCAGCTCCTCAATCTTTTCTATCAGTCCGGTGCCTGCGACCACGCACCTCTGGCTGAAGACCTTGCCCTCGGTCTCGGCTACGCGAAGAAAAACTGGCCCGGCCTGCTCGCCGCGATGGTGCTCATCCCGTCTTGGGAGTGGCCCGACGCGCCGAAATACGACGACGTCCCCTCTTGGATGTGGCCCGCGTTTACCGTCTATGCATTTCACACGCCGCAGGCGTTCAGCGCAGTCGGGCAGGCGGAAAAATACGCCGCGCACTACTTGCGCCGTTTGGAGGAACTCGCCCGCGCCGCCGGGATCGCCCGCGGCTCAGCTGCGGTCAAAGCCTCCATCGAGACGTATGTCCGGCGCAGCAACTGCATCCCGCTCTATTTCTCTAGTGGCTCCTTGAAGCGTCACTACGAGCTGCGTGCGAGGCTCTTTGCGATCACGCTCAATGTTCCTGCGCAGAACGATCTCCCGCCGCTCCCGCGTGACGGCCGCAAGCTCCGCATCGGGTTTCTCAACCGCCATTTCGGCCAGCAGACGGAAACGTACACGACGCTGCCGA
>CAMLSH010000185.1 GCA_946482625.1 uncultured Opitutaceae bacterium | reverse complement strand
ACATGGGCCACGCTGCCGTGCAAAAACATCGAACTCAGCACCGTCAGCCACTGTTCATTCTGCGCGAACCCATCGATCAACCGCCCCGGCACGATCGCGTGTCGATAAAGCCACGCCTCCAGCGCATTCCCGCCCTTCAACGCCAGCAGCAGTTGATAACCGAATACGCCAACATTCGCCACGATCAGCAGCACCGTCATCACCGGCGCCCGCCGATGCTTCTCCGTGTCCCAAAGCGGCAGCATTAGCTCGACACCCTTCCCGCCAAAACGCCTTCCCCGGGAACTCCTCCCCCGGGAGCGCCGACATCCCGCCGGCCTTCATCCCTGTAGGGCCGGACCTCGCGTCCGTGCCGCTCGACGTCATTGCGAAGAGACACAAACGCGCAATCCAGGCTCCCAGCCACCACGCCGCCCGCGCCACTCCACTCCGCTCCGGCTTTTGCGCCTTCTGTGCTTTTTGTGGCCATTCTGAATTTAAAAATACCTGGGATCATCCGTTGGAGAGCGCAGCTCCGTCAGCGCCGTTCCGCGTTCGTTCCGTGGTCCGCGTTCAAATTCTCCGCGCCCGCCGAGCCATCCGTCCGAAACGGCCGCGCCGGCAACCCCGCCGAGTTCACCAGATTCGGTCGCGCCGCTTCATCCCAGCCAAGCCGCACCGCCACCGGACTCGCGACGTACTTGCTCGAAACGATCACCGTCTCGCTTTCGATCTTCGCATTCGCCGGGAAAAACCGCCCGTCGTCACCTGCGAGCGCAAACCAGTTCAACGCCTTCCCATCGCTCGCCTTCAATCCTTCCGCGACGTGATCGAAGCGCAGCACCACGCTGCCATCGCGCGCCTCCCAGCTCTTCAAAATCGGTCCTTCATCAACAACGTCACTTTTCCCATACGTGCGCTTGAGCGCCAGCCGCGCGAGCCGTTCGCCCACGTTTTTCTTGTCGCGCGGATGGATGTCCATCAGGTCGTCCACGAGATCCGTCGTCGCCGCCATCCCCGTGTTCTTCACGCGCAACGCCGCCACCTGCGCTTCCCAAAACGCCGGCAACGCCTCCGGTGACGTGATCCACTTCCGCCGCGCCACGTGATAAAAATGCGGCGCGATCTGCACGAAATAGAACGGCGCCTCCTCGTCGCTCCACACCGCGCGCCAGCCCGAGATCAACGCCTCCATCTTGTCCGCGTACGTCGCCCGGTCGTCCCCATCGATCAGATTGCTCTCGCCCTGATACCAAAGGAACCCACGCAACGCATACGGCACGAGCGGACGGATCATCCCGTAATAAAGCGTGCTCGGCACACTCTCCTCCGCCGCCACGCCCGGCGTTTGCGCGGCGAGCGCGAACTGCGCGAGCGACGGCATCCGGGAAAACGCCTCCGGCGGTGTCCACGGCTCGATCCGCGTCCCGCCCCACGTCGAGTCGATCAACCCGACCGGCACGCCCAGCTCTTGATGAATCTTCCGGCCAAAAAAGTATCCCGCCGCGGAAAACTTCACGCGATCGACCGACTCCGGCGAGCACACTTCCCAACGCGCCTCCACGTCCTTGTCCGGCGCCGCCAGCTTTTGTTTCGCGACCTTCAAGAGCCGGATCTGCGGAAAATCCGCCGCCGCGATCTCCTGCTCCGCATCGAACACCGGCCGCTGCCCCGGCTTCTCGCCCACCGGTTTCTCCATGTTCGACTGCCCCGAGCACAACCACACCTCGCCCACCAAGATGTCGCGCAACGTGATCGTATTCGTCCCCTGCACGACGAGCTCCGCCGGCTCCGCGCTCGCCGGCAACGCATCAAGCATTACCCGCCAAGCCCCCTGCGTATCCGCGACAACCTCACGCCGCTGCGGACCAAAAATTACCTCGACGCGTTCCCCCGCCTCCGCCGTCCCCCAAACCGGCACCGGCTTGCCCCGCTGCAACACCGCATGATCGGAAAACACCGCCGGCAGCTTCACCTCAGCGCGTGCGACGCCCGCGCAAATCGCAACCGCCACCACCCAAACCCCAAACCACCGGGCACGCATCGAAGAAGTCTTCATCGCGTGCGAGTTGAACACCCCCGACCACGAAATAAAGCCCGTACAACACCCCCGTAGGCCAGCGAGCTCGCTCGCACTCCGAGCGCCCGCCTCCGAGGTGGAACGCGCCGTCCCGGCGCGTTTTCCGAGGTAGGGCGCGTTGTCCCCAACGCGCCGGAGCGAGATGATCCGCGATCAAACTCCCACTCGCCGTCCACCGAGTAGCCGCGCTCCTTAGAGCGTGGCCTCACCGCACTTGGAGGGCGCTGCTTCGTCAGCGCCGTTCCACCGCAATCAACTCAGCGTGTGTTCTCACTCTCTCCCGTCGCAGCCTTGAGCAAACCCTCTTTCTCCATCGCGAGATTCACGACAGCAGTGCCCAGCTCAGCGCCAACGAAGAAATCGCCGTTAAGCCCATCCACATACGCCCGCAGTTTCTCTCTATGATGCACGCTCAAGCTACCAACCTCCTCCCCTTTTCGGCTTAGGCTAATGCGAGGGGTCGAAACGCAAAAGCAGTGATCCCGAGGACTGTAAACTCCAGCTGCCAACGTCACCGCCAAGCGCTCACGCCAGCCATCATCGGTAAATGTCACCGAGCGCTCTCTCCGCTCTCCTTTGAGGAAATAGTGAATGGTGACCGCATCGGCTCCTCGCACGACCGTCGCCAGCTTAGCGCCCGCATCGGGCACATCGGCAGCGAGGGCCGCGATTGAAAGAGAGATAAATAGTCCAACGGCTTTGATCAGGGTTTTCATGGGGCAACGGCTAAACGAACGGCGGGCAGTTCTATTAAAAGTACACGTTAAGAGCGAGCGCCAGCTCACCCGCCCCGCTTCTTCAAAAACCCCGCGATCTCCGCCTTCGTCGGCATCGACGGCGCTGTTCCCGGCTTTGTCACCGACAACGCCGCCACCGCATTCCCAAAGCGCGCCGCCGCCAGCACATCGCCGTCAAATTTCACGAGCCCCGCCGCGAACCCGCCGACAAACGCGTCGCCCGCCCCCGTCGTATCGACGACCCGGATGCCCGTGTACGCCGCGATACTCGCGTGCCCGTCTTTCTGTGACACGAAACAGCCCTTCTTCCCGAGCGTCACGATCACCGACGCCGGCCCCAGCGTGCGACACAACGCGTGCAACGCCGCCGGCGCCAGCGCATGCAGCGCCGCCTCTGTGAAGTCAGTGCGCCCCGCGATCCGCAGCCGGTTCACCAGCGCGGTGAACTCCGTCTCGTTCGGGATCAGCACATCGACCGACGCCAGCATCGTCGGATCGAAGTCCGGCCGCATCGGCGCCGGATTGAGCACGGTCGTCACACCCGCGCGTTTCGCCGTCTTCAAGACATGCGCGGCCGTCGTCAGATTCGATTCCAACTGCGATACCACCACGCGCGCCCGCTTGAGCGCGTTGACCGGCACATCCGTTTTCAAGAGCGCCGCATTCGCGCCGAGGGCCACCACGATTTCGTTCTGTCCCGAATCCTCCACGAGGATCGCCGCCGTCCCCGTCGCATGCGCCGTCTTTTCTACAAACTTCGCGCCGATCCCCTCCGCCTTATAAAACGCCTTCGCCTCCCGCGCGAACGCATCGCGCCCCACCGCGCCGACGAACAACGTGCTCACGCCCGTCCGCCCCGCGGCCACCGCCTGGTTCGAGCCCTTGCCGCCCGGTCCGGTTGCGAACTGGCCGACGATGGTCTGCCCCGCTTGAGGGAACCGTTCGCACTTCCAGCAGAGATCCTGCACGTAACTGCCTACAACGACAACGTGGGGAGAAGCCATGCGTGCAACCGTGCAAAACCCAGTGCCCGACACAAGCCCGCCGCGCCGCCCCTCCCACCCGCACCTCTCTTTCTCTTTCTTCTTACGGTGGAACGCGCTGTCCCCGCGCGTTGAGCGACATCGCCCGCGCACGAGCGCATTTTCGCGTGCCCGCCCACAAGCATATCATCACACCCGCTGCTCGACATCCAACAGCGCGCCGGGACGGCCCGCTCCACCTCGATCCAGCCTTACGCCACACACCAGCCCAATCATTCGTCATGATACAACCCCCGGCGCGCGATTAGCGCGCCCCTCCGCTGCGTCATCGTAGGCGATCAGCCGAAGGTTAACCTCGAAGTTTCGGCCATTGGCCGAAACCAATTAGTGGTTAAATTCGGCGCTCCGCGCCCAGCTCCATTCCGCCCACGCTCCCGTCTACTGGTCATTGGTCATTTGCGCGCCCCCGCTTGCCTCCACGCCTTCTTTCCCGACAAATGCGCGCATGATCGAAGCGCGCGGGCTCACCAAACTCTTTCGCGATAAAAAACGCGGCGAAATCCGCGCCGCCGACAACATCAGCTTCACCGTCGCTCCCGGCCAGATCTACGGACTCCTCGGCGCCAACGGTGCCGGGAAAACAACTACGCTCCGTCTCCTGGCCACACTCCTCAAACCCACCGCCGGCACCGCCACCGTCGCCGGTTTCGATGTCCTCCACGCGCCCGACAAAGTCCGCGCCCAAGTCGGTTTCCTCGCCGCCAGCACCGCCCTCTACGGCCGTCTCACCGCGCGCGAACTCATCGCCTACTTCGGCCGCCTCAACGGCCTCTCCGACGCCGAGATCGCCGTCCGCACCGCCCGCCTCTCCGCCGAACTCGACATGGATGAATTCCTCGACCGCCGCATCGAGAAATTCTCCACCGGCATGAAACAGAAAACCTCCATCGCGCGCACCTTGATCCACGATCCCGCGGTGATGATTTTCGACGAGCCCACCCTCGGCCTCGATGTCATGGCCGCCCGCACCATCGTTCGCTTCATCCGCGACTGCCGCACGCGCGGCAAAACCGTCGTTTACTCCACCCACGTCATGAGCGAAGTGGAAAAACTCTGCGACGTCATCGGCATCGTCCACGACGGCCGCCTCCTCGACGAAGGCACCCTCGCCGACCTGCGCGCCCGCCACAACGAGCAGGACATGGAAGAAATTTTCGTCCGCGTCGTCACCTCCGCCGACCGCTCCATCGGCGAAAACACCGCCATCCCACCGTCGATTCGCCCGGAGGCCCGCGCATGAACGCCCGCAACATCCTCACCGTTTTTGTCAAAGAGCTGCGCGACACCCTGCGCGATCGCCGCGCCATCATCTCGATGTTCCTCGTGCCTACGCTCCTCATGCCGCTGATCACCTTCGGCTTCGCCGCCGTCTCAATCAAGCTGGTCAAAAAAGCCGGCCGCGAGGTCCCCACGGTTATGATTATCGGCGGCGAGGATTCCCCCGCCATCCGCCAAACCCTCGAAAAACAAGCCGACTTTAAAATCGTCCCCGCCTCCCCCGACTACGCCGAACGCATCTCGCAGAAAAAGCTCCGCGCCGCCGTCGAGATACCGCCGGGCTTCGACGAAGCCGTCCGCAACGGCACCCGCAGCACCGTCAAAATCTACACGCACGACGGCGAGCTGCGCTCCGGCTTCGCCACTCGCGCCATCGAGGACGCCCTGCGCACCTACAGCCGCGTTCTCGTCCGCGAACGCCTCGCCGCCAACAACCTTCCCGCCGACCTCATCAACCCGTTCCACACCAGCCGCCAGAACGTCGCCCCGCCCGAAAAAGTCGGCGGCAACTCCTTCCTCGGCGGCATGATTCCTTACATGCTCATCATCCTCTGCTTCACCGGAGCGATGTACCCCGCGATCGATCTCACTGCCGGCGAAAAAGAACGCGGCACCATGGAAACGATTCTCTGCAGCCCCGCCGCCCGCAGCGAACTTGTCTTGGGAAAATTCCTCGTCGTGCTCGTCGCCTCGCTCGCCACCGTGGCCAGTTCGCTCGCATCAATGGGCCTCACGGCACTCCTCGGCAGCGGCTGGTTGCGCGGAGCCATCGGCGCCGGCGCGGGCGCCGCCATGCCGACCATCAGCGTTCCCGGCGTGCTCAGCGTGGTGGTGCTGGTGCTCCCACTCGCCGTGCTTTTTGCCGCATTGCTCATGACCATCTCCCTCTTCGCGAAGAGCTACAAAGAAGCCCAAACCTACGTCTCGCCCCTGCTCATCATCGTTATCCTGCCCGCCGTCGGCGCCGTTCTTCCCGGTATCGAGTTAACCACCACGCTCTCCCTCATCCCGATCCTCAACATCGCGCTTGTCAGCAAAGAGCTGGTCGCAGGCACTTTCCCGCTTCTTCCGCTCACGTTGATCTTCCTCTCGACCTGCGTTTACGCCGCCGCCGCGCTCGGCCTCGCCGTGCGTATGTTCAACCGCGAAGACGTCATCTTCCGTTCTTGATGGGTGGAGCGCGCACTCCGATCGCGCTGAACGAGATCGCTCGCGAGCCACGTAAAATCCCGCGTTCTCCTGCCATTTTTCGCACCCGTTTCACACCGCCCGCGCGAATCGTTTTCATACCGCCTGAGGAGTTCCCTTCAGCCAGGGTAAAGAACGGGTAAATACCCCCGTTTCCCTCTCAATAGCTTCGCGGAACTGGACGCTCTACCTACGGTCCGTCCCAAGACCGAACGAGAGATATTCCGACAATGAATCTGGTTAAAAAAATCCTGGTCGTACACGGCGACGCAAAAATGAAGCGCAAGCTCGTGCTCATGCTCGCCGACGCGGGTTACGACCTTCGCGCGTTCACCGAAGGTGATCCCGCGCTCGAGACCGCTCGCAGCGAGTGGTTCGACCTCGCGCTCATCGACGCGCGCATGCCCGGAGCCACCGAATTCGAATTCGTGGAAGCGCTGAAAAAAATCCAGCCCACCGTTCCCGTTGTCCTCGTCGTGCAGCAGCTCGAGCTCCCGCTCATCGTCAAAGGCATCCGCATGGGCCTCAGCGACGTGCTCCCCGCCGGCAGCGACATGCGCCCGCTCCTGCGCCGCATCAACAGCATCCTCCGCCCCAACCAGCAGCCCGCCGCTGAAGACGGCGCCCTCACCCCCACCGAGCTGGCCGAAGCCGAGGCCGTCCTCCAAGTCCTCGCCAATCCCGACATCGGACAGAGTAACGACCCTTTCAATACGCCCGATTTCCGCCAGGAGATCCTCCGCGGCGCCAAGGAGCGCGCCATGCTCGAACAAAAAGCCGAGCGCCTCGAACACGAGAAAGCCGCCCTCGAAGCCGAGCTCAAAACCCTCCTCTCGCAAAACGCCGACGCTCTCCGCGTCCAGGGCGACTTCGAAGACCTCCGCAGCCAGCGCGAAATGGCCTCCGCCGCGCAGACCCTGATCGATCAGAAGGCCCGCGCCCTCGCCGAAGCCCGCTCCGAACTCGCCCGCGAACGCACCGCCCTCGAAGAAGAGCGCCGCAAACTCGCCGAGACCTCCCAGAGCGTTTCCCCCTTCGCCAAGTCGGCCGACGAAATCGCCCGCGAGCGTACTGAGCTCGAAACTCAGCGCGCCAAACTCGCCGCCGCCGAAGCCCATCTTCACGACGAGGAAATCCGTATCCAGCATGAGGCGACGCAGAT
>CAMLSH010000184.1 GCA_946482625.1 uncultured Opitutaceae bacterium | reverse complement strand
ATCGCGGTTCGAGTCCGCGCCCGGGCACCATCTACGGTGCGTTGCGCCTCGGTCACAGCGGGACGCATGCAAGCCCAGCGATATGCCGAATTTCTTTTTGTCGCTCGTACAGTTCGGGGTGTTGCGAGCGTCGGTGAACAACACAACATGGCGTCGTCGGTATCACGGCACGAGGGCCGGAGGGCTTTTCGGTCGCGGTAACTTCTCCGACGCAACTGCACAACCTCACCCCCATGAATAAGAAGATTCGCGCCATCATGGCGCTTGCCTCGTTCGCGCTCTGCTCAGCGCTGTTCGGAATTTCGGCCGACCTGTACGTAGACACCGGACGCCCCATGGATATCACAGTCAATGGTGACAGAGATGCGGATATTACGGTGGTAAACTTGGATACCAACCAAACCGTCGCCACGATTTCCGCTCTTACCTCGGGAGGCGGGTACAGCTACTACTACAACTACTACGGGAGCACTGTTTCGGGGATAACTCTTACAAATAACGGTAATCTGTATGCAACCCTGACAGGTTTGCCGACCGGTAACTATCGGGTTACGGCAACATCTTGGGGCCTCCAGGATTTCTCATCTTGGTCTCAAGGATATTGGGCCGAGATGGATCTCTATGATCCGTATTTCGGCTCTTGGGTGGATATAAACGTTGGGACTTGAGGCCAACTTCAGCCCGCTCCGGAGAGCGGGCTTTTTTAAACCTTCTCCAATCGTGCCACGGTATAGGGCGGATCTCAATTCACGACAGCGAGCCGCTTTCCGGATCATTGGTCCGCAACTTCAAAAACTCCTGAGCCTAAAAACAAACTTAGGAACAGCCGTTCCTGAGATCGGCAGCGAACGAAATCTTATCACCAAGCTGACTTTGAAGTGAAACTCCCGATATCAACGTCAATGTATGCGCACGGCCCCGCCAAAACCAACGTCTGGCGCTTGCGAAATCTTAAAACCCGCATCTCCGGTTTCCCGACGAAAGCTCGTGTTCTCATGGATCCGGTTTTCGAGAGAGTCCGCTGGTAGTGATGACCCGGCGGGCTCTCGTTTTTTTTAACCGCGCCGCGCGCTCACTCCATGTTGTCGTTAAACAACACGAGATTTTCAGCGTCCTCGATCAGGTCCGAGATCACCGCCCAACGATAGTTCTCGTTCTCGCCCTCCACCTCGCGCGATGCGTGGGCGACGACAAAATACGGCGGCGGCACCCGATGCTTTAGCGTGAATCGCCCCTCCGCATCGGTTGTCGTGCTGAACTGCGCCGGCGCCACCAGCATCCAGCCCAGCGCCGCCGTTTCCGTAGCCGCTTCAAACTGCCGCATCGCGCCCGCACTATCGCCCGCTTTGGCCAGAGTTTCGGCGTTCCGGCTGTGCGCGCGCGACGCCTCCCATGGATTCGCGTAATACCAAGCCGCCTGCTCGCGGTAGGCCGCCTTCGTATAAACCGAAATTTTTATCCCGCTGAGCTTCACGTCGCCGGCATCCCGCGTAGAAACGAACAGCTGGCCCGCCAACACCCGCTCTTCGCCCACCTCCGGCTCGGCTTCCACCGCCGGCGGCACGGGAAAATCGTAACTCACCGCCGCCAGCAACGGCGTCTCCGTCCGCGCCTTTTCATCGATCGATGGACGCCGCGCACTCAGCGCCGTTCGCAACTCAGAAGGGAATTCCTCATATCGCACCGCCGCCGCGCCATCGGCGTGTCTCACGAGCACCGTGCTGACGGCATAACTACGCGCCTGTGCGAACTTCAACACCTTGCCTGAGTCTAGGCGCAGCTCCGGTACAGGCTCATCGATCAGCGGCGCCGCGACGCAGAGCCCGGCCACGACCATCGAGAGTAAAAGGGACGCCGGCGTCTTCATGCGCCATCCTGCCCGCACCGCCAGACACCGTGGCAAGGCTATTGGCCGGCGTCGTTTTTTTTCGTCAGCGGTTTACGCGCGACCCGTAAAATCTGCGTACGGATGCGTGCCGACGGAAAATAAACCTAAAGAAAAAGCTCCGGCGGCCGACGGCTGACGACCACGCCGAAAGAGTCGTGCGAACTCACCCGGAAACCGCTGTCGCTCCCGCTTCCTACAAACCCGGACGCCTCACGTTCTCAGCGATGAGCCCAAGCGTCGCTCGGAGTTCCCGCCCAAAAAACGCAGCGTCCAACGGCGTTTTCTTCAACGCCCCGATGACGTGATTCGGGCTTTGATCGTCGAGATGCCCCTCGCGCTCCCGCAGCCAGCGGAGGATGTCGATCTCACCGTGCGGGGTTTTCATAAACCCCAGCACCGCTGAAAGCGTGCGTTCCCAATCGTCGTCTTTGATTTTCGTCATGGTGCGTGATCGCCCCGGACCAGCCTCAGGCTGCGGGGGATCGCCACCGACTATCCGCCGATCCCGCCAGGGAGCAACCTAGTTAATCGGCCACAAATCCCTGACGCGCCAGATCCCAATTAACTCTCACACGATGCCTTCGCAGCACGCGCGAACAACCGCGCCATCGCCTGCGTCACGGGAATCTTCGCCAGGTCGTATTCACGCTGCCCCCACGCCCGTACCGACATCACGCCCATGAGCGCATTCGTCACAAAAACTTCCTGCGCCGACTCCAGCATCTCCTCTGTCAACGTCGCGGTCCTCACCGCGGGTGCGTCCGTTTCCGCCAGCCCGAGCAACACCCGCCTCGCGACACCCGGGAGCAGCCCCGCCTTCTCATCCGGCGTCAGCACCTCGCCATCAAGCACCGCAAAAACATTGGTCGTCGCGCCTTCGAGCACCACGCCCCGCTCATCGATCCACAACGCGTCGTCGAAACCGGCCGCCACCGCCGCGCGTTTTGCGCGCGCGTGTTCCAGATAATTCAGCGTCTTGTGTCGCGACAACTCGCGACCTTCGCGCGATCCGCAACGCATCGTTAACAACCTGAACCCGCGCGCCGTCACCTCAGCTCCATAGGGCTGCGCGCGCGGAGAGATCAACTCGCTCGTCCGCCCCTCTGCATCGGCAAACCACACGACCTTCAACGCGCCGTTTTCGATCCGATTCGCCGCGATGCACGCCGCGCACCGCTCCCGCAGCACCATGTACTCCGACGCTGGCTGCAGCCCCATGGCGCGCACATCTCCCGCCAGACGCCCGGCATGTTCCCGCCAGAACTCCACACGACCCGCCGTCACGCGCATCGTCGTAAACACGCCCGCGCCATACATGAAGCCGTCGCCCAGCGGCGATACCGACGCCGCCTGTTCGCTCAGCAATTCTCCATTGAGTAAAATCATGGACGCCCGTCTCCGGTCTCCGTCTTTTCCCCAGTATCCGATCTTTCAGTATCCATCTCCAGCGCCGCGCGCATCGCTTTCGCTTTCGTCAGCGTCTCCTCGTATTCAGCCTCTGGATCGGAGTCCCACACCACGCCGCCACCCGCGTGGAAATACGCCCGCCCGTCCACACAGGTGATCGTGCGGATCGCGATGTTCAACTCGGCGCGCCCGTCGAAACCCAGATAACCCATCGTTCCCGTGTAGAGATGACGCCGGTGCGGCTCCAGTTCGTCGATGATCTGCATCGCCCGGATTTTCGGCGCGCCCGTGATCGACCCGCCCGGAAACGACGCGCGGATGCAGTCAAAAATATCGCGCCCCGGCGCCAGCGTTCCGCTCACATCCGCCACCTGATGCCACACCGTCGGATGCGCCTCGAGCGCGTATAAATTCTCCACCCGCACCGATCCCGGCACACACACGCGACCGAGATCGTTGCGCTCCAGATCAACGATCATGAGCAACTCCGCGCGATCCTTCGCGCTCAACTCCAGCTCGTTTCTCAACCGCACATCCTCACGCGCGTCACGCCCGCGCGGCCGCGTTCCTTTGATCGGTCGCGTCGCCACGCGATCGCCTTCCACGCGCAAAAAACGCTCGGGCGAAACGCCCGCCACCTGCACCCCGCCAAAATTGAAAAAACACCCGTACGGCGCCGGACTCTGCCGCCGCAACCGCTGGTAAAGCTCCGTCGGCGCACACGGCAGCGGCGTCTCGAAACGCTGGCTCAAATTGATCTGATAAACATCACCCGCCGCGATGTAGTCCTTCACGCGCGCCACTCCGCGCACATAACCCTCGCGTGTAAAATTCGCCGTCACCTCCGCACGCGGCCAGTTTCGATTCTCCACTTCTCCCCTCACCGCATTCTTCGCCTTCAACGCCGCGTCCGCCTCCGCCAACGCCCCGCGCACCTCGCGCTCGATCCGGGTCAACACGCGCTCCGCCTCACTCGCATCCGCGCGATTCGTCGCCGCAAAAATCCGCCCACTCGACTCCTCGCACGCAACCACGCCGTCATAAAACGCCCACTCCGCCTCCGGGACCGCGAGATCGTCCGCACTCGTGCGTTTCACCCCTTCGAATCGCAGCCCAAACTCGTACGAAAAAAAACCCACCGCACCGCCCGCGAACGGAAGCGCCGTTCCCTCCTGCGCCCCCACACCAACGCTAGCTCCGGCGGTCGTCTCACCCGCTCGCGCCACACCCACCGCGAACCGCCGATGCAGTTCTCGCAACACCTCCAGCGGATCGCCCGCGCACGTTTCCACGCGTCCATCCGCCCAACGCACTTCCGCCACGCCGGCCGCCGCAACCCGAAACACTGCAAACGGCGCGAACCCAAGAAATGAATACCGCCCAAGTCCGCCGGCAGGCAACGCGCTCTCCAGGAAAAACGCGTGAGGCTTCGACGCCGTTGCCGCGAAGAGCGCCGCCATGCCGCCTTCGATTGCGAGTGCGCGCGTGGCCATCAGTCCTTTTTCGACTCGCGCCAGAACAGCGCGCCTTTCTTCCGCACGCCGGAGCCCTCTTCACCCAACGCGCCCACGAGCTCCGCCACCGGCACACCACTGAGTTTCAACTTCGGCGCGAGTTCCGCCAGCGGCACCAGCACGAACGCCCGTTCATGCATCCGCGGATGCGGAATCGTGAGTTTCTCGTCCGCCTGCGCCACGCCTTCACACCAAAGCACATCGAGATCCACCGTGCGCGGCCCCCAACGTTCGCGTCGTTCGCGACCGAGCTCCATCTCGATCCGCAGACACGCATCGAGCACCGCGTATGGCGGCAGCGCCGTCTCCAATTTCGCCACGAGGTTCAAAAAATCCGGCTGCGCCGTCAGCCCCATCGGCTTCGTTTCGTAAAGCGACGACACCGCCACGACCTGGATGCCGTGCGTCGCGTCGAGCTTGCGCAACGCCTCCGCCAGCAGCGCCTCGCGGTCGCCGAGATTGCCGCCGAGCCCTATGAAAACGTCACTCACGGGATTTGCTGGTCTCGAGCGAGACGTGATCGAGCACGCCCGGCAGCGGAACCGAGGGTTTACGAATCGTGATCTCCACCTTTTGCACGCGCGGGAAATCGTTCAACACGCGGTCCATGATGCGCGCCGCCACCGTTTCCAGCAGCTTCACATGCGCGCCCTCGACCACCTCCCGGCAGAGCGCGTAGATCGTCACGTAATCGACCGTGTCCTTTAAGTCGTCGCTGCGTGTCGCCTCCGCGATGTCCGTCGTCAGCGACAGATCGATTTGAAAACGCTGCCCCAGCGCGTTCTCAGCCGTGAGATGGCCGTGATAGCCATAAAAGGCCATGTTCCGGAGATGGATGCGTGCGTTCATGCAGAGGGAAAAGAGGTCAACACGCGCGACTTCTCACGCACCGCCCACGCCATGCGCGCCGCCCGCACATTCGCCGCCACATCGTGAACGCGCACGATCTCCACGCCCTGCCACACCGCCAGCGCCGTGGTTGCGAGGGTGCCTTCGAGCCGCTCGGCAACCGGCTGGTTATCGAGCACCCGCGCGATGACCGACTTCCGCGACGCGCCTAACAGCAGCGGACAACCCAACGCGTGCAGTTCGCCCAGCCGTCCGAGGATTTCGAGGTTCTGATCCGGCGTCTTGAAAAATCCGATACCGGGATCGAGCACCATCCGCTCCTGCGCCACACCCGCCGCTGCGGCGATCTCCAGCGAACGCCGCAGCCACGTCTTCATGCGTGCGATCGAATCCATTCCCGTCTCCCCGGTCCGCCCATTCGCACGGGCGCCCACGCCCGCACTCACATCCGTCGCGACCGTCGTCGCCTCTGCTGTCGTCGCGTCCGCGGCAGGCACATTCTGAAAACCGTCCTCGTGATGCATCGCCACGACGCCCACACCAAACTCCGCCGCCAGCCGTGCCAGCTCCGGTGCGCCCTGCAGCCCATGGATGTCGTTCAGCACATGCGCACCCGCTTCCAGCGCCGCCCGCGCGACCGCCGGTTTATACGTGTCGATCGAAACAACCGCCTTCACGCGCCGCACCAATTCCGCGATCACCGGCACGACCCGCGCCATTTCCTCGCCCGTGGAGACCTCGGTAAAACCCGGCCGCGTCGATTGTCCGCCCACGTCGATGATCGCCGCGCCCTCCGCGATCATCCGCTCCGCCTGAGCCAGCGCGCTTTCCAATAAATCGTGCCGCCCGCCGTCGAAAAACGAATCCGGCGTCACGTTCAAAATCCCCATGATCACCGGCCCGCCCCCGAGCTCGACCACGCGGTCACGGCAACGCCACGGGCGAAGACCGGAGACGGACGCTGAGCTGGTCGGGGCGGAGGTCATCAAACGAAGAACGCACGGTCTGCACCAAGTTTCGCGCCACGCCAAGCGCGGCTTTCCGGCCCGTTCGCCACACGCTCCCTACAAAAAAAGTTTCCCCGCCACCTGTCCGGCGCTTACAACCGACGTCCCCATGAAAAAAGACGCCGTTCTCTCCAAGATTAAAGCCGAGAAGGTCGTCGCGCTCATCCGCGCCGACGGTCCCGATGGTCTCCTCGATTGCGCCAAGGCGCTCGCCGAGGGCGGCCTCACGAGCATCGAGCTCACCATGACCACCCCGGGAGCGATCCGCGTCCTGGAAAAAGCCACCTCGGAACTGCCCGATTTCATCTTCGGCCTCGGCACCGTCCTCGACGCCGAAACCGCCCGCGCCGGCATCCTCGCGGGAGCCAAATTCGTCGTCACCCCCGCCACCCGCCCCGACGTCATCGAGGTCTGCAAACGGTACAGCATTCCGATTTTCAGCGGCGCATTCACCCCCACCGAAATCATCGCCGCCTGGGAAGCCGGCTCCGACGCCATCAAGATTTTCCCCGCCGAATTCTTCGGCCCCAACTACATCAAGTCCGTCAAAGCCCCCTTCCCCCAGATCGACTTCGTCCCCACCGGCGGCGTGAACGAAAACAACGTCGGTGACTTCCTCAAAGCCGGCGCCATGGCCACCGCCGCCGGCAGCTCCCTCGTCGACGCCAAGGCGCTCAAGGAAAAGAACTGGGCCGCCATCACCGCCAAAGCCAAAGCCTTCGCCGCCGCAGTCGCCGCCGCGAAGTAACCGATCCCGACTAGGCATCTCCCGAGTCCGCGCCGGTTTTACCCGCGCGGACTTT
>CAMLSH010000183.1 GCA_946482625.1 uncultured Opitutaceae bacterium | reverse complement strand
CTCGCGCTTAAACGGGAAAAGCAGGAACTACTCAAAAAGATCCTCGGGCCGGACTATAACCCCGAACGCGATCTCGATGCTCCGGGTTATGCCACGCTCAGCCCTGAAAAAGCCGCTGCTGTCGCCGCCATCGTCGAAGACTACCAAATGCTCCGAGCGGACCTCGACGAAGACGGCCCCAGTCCATTCATGGTAATCTTTCCAGAAGATCGCGAGAAACGCGCCCTCCTCGTCAAAGAGCAACGCGCCGACCTCGCCCGCGCGCTCACGCCCGAAGAGCTGTTGGAGTACGATCTGCGCAACAGTTCCACCGCCGCCACCATGCGCGTCACCATGGAATCGTTCGAACCCACTGAACAGGAGTTCCGCGCCATCTTCGCGCTCCAACATGAAAGCGATGAACGCCTCCGTCTCCTCGCCGTGACCGACTCAAAAGCAGCCGCCAGCGCCCGCACGAAAGCCAAATCCGAAATCGACACACAGGTGAAACAGCTCCTCGGCGACCAGCGCTACGCCGAACTCCAGAGAAGCAGGGACAACGAATATCGCCGCCTCTACCAGATGAGTCAGCTGCTGGAGCTTCCTCCCGACAGTGTCGCCACCGCTTACGAGATCAAAACCGACATCGATAACCGCGCCCGCATCCTGAAGCTGCCGCCCAATCCCGATGCCGACGCCATCGCGCGCCACGCCGCCGCCCGCCTCGCCCTCGCCGACGAAGCGGAACGCCGCTTTGCCGACACGCTCGGCCCTCGCGGCTTCGAGGTTTTTCAGGCCAGCAGCACCTTCATAAAAAACCTCCGCACACCTCCCGCTGTGCAGAAAAAGTGAGCCTGCACGACCGCACCCGATGAAACGCCCGCTCACCATCCTCCTCGCCGCCTCGCTCGGCCTGAACGCGTATTGTGTTTTCAAACACCTCAACCGCGCAAAGCCGCAAGCCTCCACCGCCAACCACGCCTCGACCTCACGGGCCGCCACGTCCGACAGCATCGCTCCGCCATTCTCCGAGCATACATGGACGCTTCTGAAATCAGGCGACGGCTCCGCGCCCGACCGATTGAAAGCACTCGGTTTCTCCGACGCACTCACCCGCGCCCTGATCCGTGCCGAAGCCGATAAACGCTACGCCGACCGCGAGAAAGCGCTGCTGCTCCCTCCAGCGGAGTATTGGCAGCGCCGCTTTTCCCCGTGGGATCGCGGCCGCGCCAAAGACCGGCATGCGCTCATCGAACTCCGGCGCGAGAAGGAAGCCGAAATCAAACGCCTGCTCGGCGACACCTATCAACCGGACCACCCGCAGATCGTCGCCTACGCGTCTTTTCTCCCCGTCGAAAAGGCCGAGCAGCTCCACCTGCTCGAAGAGGACTACAACGACATGCAGTACAACCGCTCCTCGTACAATCTGGTGAAACTGCCCGAGGACGAGGAGCGCCAGCGCTACCTCCAGCAGCAACGCCGCGCCGACGTTGTCGCGCTGCTCTCCCCCGAAGAACTCCAGACCTACGACTACCGTACCTCCTCTACCGCGGGCTTTCTCCGCTATAACCTCGCTGGCTTCAACGCGACTGAGCAGGAATTCCAGACGCTTTACGCATTTCGGAAACCGTTGGAAACACTCCGCGACAATCCTGTCCTCGGGGTCATTAACACTCCCGAGCGAACCCAAACCCGCCACGAAGCCGAAGCCTCGATTGAATTGGAAATCGCAGCCGCCCTCGGCGAAAGCCGCTACGCCGACTACAAACGCGCCCAAGACTACGACTACCGCACGCTCACCAGCCTCACCAAGCGACTCTCCCTTCCCGACGAGAAAGCCATCGAGGGCTACACCCTGAAACTCGCGCTCCAGCAAAAAGCCAAAGCCTTCCAGCCCCAACCCGGTGCCGACGAGAAACAGCAACGCGCCGATTTCAACGCCACACTCCTGCGCGAGGCCGAAACCGCCTTCACCGCGTTGTATGGCGAAAAAGGTTACGCCGCCATCCGCGACCGCATCGCCCGCCAGATCTCCCCCCCGCTGATCCGTTGAGGCGCTCTCACCCACTACGCGATTCTCTCCGCTGGTCCTCGGCCACTGCGTCATCGGTCACTCTCCAACAGCCTCTCTCATCCTCCTTCGACCTTCCGATTTCGTCATTCGGATTTTCCTCATGAAACCCCTTCTCTTCCTCCTCGCCCTCTCCCTCGCGGCCAACGCCGCCCTGCTCGTCAAACGCTCGCGCGCCACCGCTTCCGCTGAGCGGCCCGGCGTTGTATCCACGGCAGCACGCCCGGTCGAAGCGGAGCGCGACAACAACACCGCTAACGCCCCGCTCGCAGCGTCCGAGTCTGCCCCTGCCGGACGCACCGTCTCGCAGTCCAAACACCGCCTCTTTTGGGAGCGCCTTCAGGCGGGCGACGTTTCCGCGGTGGACGAACTCCGCGCCGCCGGCTGGCCGCCCAGCGCCATCCGCGTACTCGTCCGCTCTCTCATCGAAACCGCTGCTCGCGACCGCATGAAAACACTCCAGCCCGACTCCAAAAAAGACGAGTATTGGACCGCTCGCTCGATGATGGGGAACATGTCTCCCGAGCAGCAAAAAGCCGCCCGCGAATTATGGCGCGGCCAAACGGCGTTGATGAAAAAACTCCTCGGTTCCGACTACACCGGCCTGTACGAGGAACAGTCCTGGCGCGATCGACGGTTCGCCTCGCTCACGCCCGCGCAGGCCGAGGCCGTCCGCGCCATCGAGGAAGACTACTCGTTCCTCATGCAGGACGTGCGCAGCGATTTCACCGGCACCGGCCCCGCGCTACTCCTGCCGGAAGACCGCGAAAAAATCGCCTTCCTTGAGAAGGAAAAGCAGGCAGACCTCGCCCGCACGCTCTCGCCTCAAGAGCTGTTGGACTACGAACTGCGCTCCTCCTCGATCGCGAGTTCGCTTCGCTACGAGCTCGATGCATTCAACCCCAGCGAAGACGAATTCCGCACCATCTTCAGCCTCACCAAGAACACCGCCCAACAGCTGAACTATATCCAACCTTCCGGCGTATGGACGCAGCAGGATCAGGAAAACCGGCAGAAGATACAGGCCGAAGTGGAAGCACAGGTGAAACAACTCCTCGGCGAGCAGCGCTTCGCCGAATACACCCGCGCAAAGGACTACGAGTACCGCCGCCTCTACCAACTCGCCCAGCGGCTCGAGCTTCCCGTTTCCGCCGCCAACGCCGCCTACGAAGTCAAAGCCGACATCGAGAAACGCGTGCGCGAATTTAGGACCGAAGCCAAAACCCAGGACCCCGAGAGCGTCGCCGCTCTCCGTCAGGCCACGCTCGACGAAGCGGAGCAACGGCTCATGGCCGCTCTCGGCCCGCGCGCGTTCGATGTCTACGTCGCCAACAACGGTTTCATCGTGAACCTGCGCCGCTCACTCGCCCCTCCGGTTCCGCGTCCGTCCCCCACCCCCGGCGCAGGCTCCACATCGTCCTCTTCCGTTCGGTGAACCCACTCTGACCGCCAGCCGCCATGAAACATCTCCTCCTCTTCACCGTCCTCGCCGCATCACTCGGCGCCAACGCCTACCTCCTGATCTCCAATCCCGCCGCGTCCAGCGCCGGCAACGCCTCCCGCTCGGGCACATCCGCCAAAGCCGTGATGGCCGACGGCGCCAAACCGCCCGCCCTGCCGCCCGACATCTGGGCGCTCGTCCAAGCAGGCGACACCGCCTCCGCAGACCGCCTTCGCGCCCTCGGCCTGCCCGAGCATGTCGTGCGCGCACTGATACGCGCGGAGGTCAATGCTCGTTACCTCGAACGTGAGAAAGCCCTCTACGCCGGAAACGAATCCAACTACTGGGAACGCGCGTTCAGCACCTACCGCTTTCGCGCCAACGATGCCGCCGCCGCCCTCGATCTCACTCGCGAAAAAGAAGCCGAGCTCAAACGCTTGCTCGGCCCTTCTCCCGCCGACGAAAACCCGTGGGCGCGCGACACCCTCGCCTTTCTCCCGGCCGACAAACGCGAACAACTCAAACTCATCGAGGAAGACTACCGCGCGATGCAGACGCGCAACGACCAATACTCCATGATCCGCCTGCCCGAGGATCGCGAAAAACAGCGCTACCTCGAAACCCAAAAACGCACCGATCTCGAGGCCATCCTCACGCCCGAAGAACTCGAACAATACGATCTTCGCAACTCCAGTACCGCCCAGCAGCTCCGCTGGCAGCTCGCCGGTTTCGACATGAACGAAGACGAATACAAAACCGTCTTCGCCCTCCAAAAACCCTTCGACGACAAATACCGCGCCGATCGCGGCTCAAGCCGCTCCCCCGAAGACATGCGCGCACGCAGCGATGCGCAAAAAGTGCTCGAAGCCGACATCAAAGCCGCCCTCGGCGAGCAACGTTTTGCCGAGTACAAACGCGCCCAAGATCAGGACTATAAACTCCTCCGCCAGCTCAACACGCGCCTCGAGGTGCCCACGGAAAAAATCAACCAGGCCTACGACCTGAAACTCGCCCTCGAAAAAAAGGTCCGCGAGTTCAAACCCACTCCCGGCGCCGACCGAAACAAGCAACGCGCCGATTTCCAAGCCGCCCTGGCCCTCGAAGCCGAGACCAGCTATAAAAACCTCCTCGGCGAAAAAGCCTACGCCGCCGTGAGCGATCAGATCATGCGCCGCCTCCGTCCGAATACACCCGCCACCCCGACGACGACCACCACCACGACCCGCGTGATCACATCTCCCTGACCGCTCCCCGTCGTTCTCCTTCTCTTACGCTTATTCGTTTCTCCTCCGAGTCTCACCACTGCCACCGGCAACGTGCAGTGAACCGAGAACGAGCAGGCGTAAGAGAACGTGAAGGTGAACGTGCACGATTAAAAAAATCCGCCGATCATCGTCTCACATCCGTTCCGGCGCGTTCTCTCCCCGCTTTCAGCCCTTCAGCCTTTCTCTCATGAAACCCCTGCTCCTCCTGCTCGGTCTTTCCCTCGCCGCCAACGCCGCGTTTTTCCTCACCCGCCCCACCCCGCTCGCGACCGACCCCAGCGCCGCCTCAGCCAGCCGCTCCGCATCGGTTGCGACCTCTACGTCCGTCGAAGCCGGAGCTCCCACCATCCCCGGTTTTCCCGCGTCATCCGACAACGGCCTCTATCCCGCCCTCTGGGAAAAACTCCGCGCCGGCGACCCAGCCGCCATCGCCAACCTTCGCGCCGCCGGCTGGCCCGAGGAAGCCATCCGCGCCTTCATCATCGCCTACGCCGAAGATCTCTATCACCCGCGCGCCCGCGCGATCCGCGCCACCACCGTCATGAACGACTACTGGCGCGGCACCACTTACCAGACGCCCCGCACCGCCGAGCAGCGAAAAGCTTTCCGCGAACTCAACCGCGAGAAAACCGCTCTCATCCGCTCCCTACTCGGCCCCGACTACGTCCCGGAAAATAAACTCACCGACCCGCGCTACACCGGCCTCGCGCCCACGCAGATCGATGCCGTCGACGCCATCGAGTCCGATTACGATGTCCTCATCTCCGAAGTCCGTGGCGACACCTCCGGCGGCCCCACGATTCTTCTCCCCGAGGAACGCGAAAAGCTCATCTACCTCGAAAAAGAGAAAGCCGCCGACCTCGCGAAAATTCTCACCCCGGCCGAGCTCCTCGACTACGAGCTGCGCCAGTCGGCCACAGCCAACACGCTCCGCAACAACCTCACCGCCTTCGCTCCCACCGAGCAGGAATTTCGGGAACTGTTCGCCCTCCAAAAAACCATCCAGGAACGCCTCGGCCCCTCCATCGGCATAACTCCCGCCAGCCTCCGCGAGGCGACCGCCCAAGCTCAGGCCGAGATGAACGCCACCGTCAAAAAGCTCCTCAGCCCCGAGCGCTACGCCGACTACACCCGCGCCCAAGCCTACGAATACCGCAGCCTCTACCAAGTCGCCGCCCGCCTCAATCTCCCCGTCGAAACCGCCATCGCCGCCTACGACATTCGCACCGACATCGACAAACGCATCCGCGCCATCCGCCCTTCCGGTCCCAACGCTCAACAAGAAATGCAGGCCGCCCGCGTCGCCCTCGGACAAGAAGCGGAAAAACGCCTGCTCGAGACCCTCGGCCAGCGCGGCCTCGACGCGTACAAATCGAAAGACGCCTACTGGTTCAGCTACCTGAACCCCTGATCCCGCAACCTTCCCCGTTCCTCTTTTCGTTCAACCGCTCCGCGCCCACTCAGCCATGCGATATCTCCTCGCCCTCCTCCTCTGCCTCTCGCTCGCCGGCAACATCTTCTTTCTCCAACAACGCCGCGCCGCCGCCCCGTCCGCGTCCTCCCCGAAAACGGCCACCGCTGCCAAGAGCCCGGACGCCATCCCCGCGCTCACCGCCGAAACGTGGGCACTGGTCGCCTCCGGCGATCCCTCCGGTCCCGACAAGCTCCGCGCACTTGGCCTCTCCGAGTATCTGGTCCGCATGCTCGTCCGCCAACAACTCGACCGCCGTTACCAGGAACGCGAACAAGCCCTGCTCGCCAAAGCCGGCAACGAGTATTGGAGATACGACTACTTCTTCGCCCGCTGGAAAAACGCCGATCCGCTCAAACTGCTCGATCTCCAGCGCGAGAAAGAAGCCGAGCTCAAATCCCTCCTCGGGCCGGAGCGCACACCCGAACAAAGCTACGACATCCGCTACGCCTTTCTCCCGCCCGAGAAGGCCGAACAACTCCGCCGCATCGATCAGGACTACATGGCGCTCAGCCAGATGGACGCCTCCTTCGACGGCATCGTTCTCCCCGAAGATCGCGAGCGCCTCGACTACCTCGAAAAACAAAAACGCTCCGACCTCGCCGAGCTGCTCACCTCCGAGGAACTCGCCGCCTACGATCTCCGCAGCTCCCAAACCTCCCGCGCCCTGCGCTTCCAATTGACCGCGTTCGACGCCAGCGAGGACGAATTCAAAACCCTCTACGCCATCCGCAAAGCCTACGACGAACAACGCGGCGCCGTCGCCTCCAACGTGTTCTACTCAACCCCTCCCGGGACACAAAAAGAGCGCGAAGCCCTCGAAGCCGAAATCAAAACCGCCTTGGGCGACACCCGCTACGCCGACTACAAACGATCCCAAGATCAGGACTACAAAATCCTCAGCAAGCTCACCGCGCGCCTCGATCTCCCGCCTGAAAAATCCGTCGAAGCCTACAACCTAAAAACCGCGCTGGAGGAGAAACTAAAAAACACCCGACCCACGCCCGGCGTCGATCCCCGCCAACAACGCGCCGAGCTGCTCGCCACGGTCACCAAGGAAGCCGAAGCCGGTTTCACCCAGATCCTCGGCGCCAAAGGCTACGAAGTTTACAAAGACTACGGCATGATCTTCCGCCGCCTCCAACCCCAGCCATCGCCCGCCCCCAAACCCTGAAGATCCGCATATTCGCGCCCCCGCACCAGCCCCGTAGCCACCGTAACCGCCCCGCAGCCGCCCCGTAGCCGCGCTGTCCCCAGCGTGGCC